>JAUIGO010000013.1 GCA_030429955.1 Bacteroidia bacterium | reverse complement strand
ACGATGAATTTTTTAGAGAAAACCTTTGATGGAGGTATTTACAATGTAACTTCAGGGAATACCTTATTGCTTAGTGTTAATGTAAATATTAATAGTACGCTCACTGGGCAACTAGACGGATCGTTCAATTTGGCAAATAATTTAACAGTTGCAACCACAGCGGAATTTGACTTTACTGGCTCATCAGGATTTAATTGGAATTCAGGATCAATATTAGGTGATGGTACATTGACTAATAGTAGTACTATTAATATGCAAACAGCAAGCGCAAAAATTATTAATGGTACAACGGTTTTGGTCAATGAAGGCGTTATTAATTTTCAATCTACAGGCTTTTTGTACCTTTATGGAGACTCTACGCTCAATAATGCTTTATCAGGAGTAATAGATTTTCAGGATAATGCATCTTTGTCTTATTCAGGAGGAGGAGCACTTAACTTCAATAATCTTGGCACACTTAAAAAAACAGGAGGATTAGGTATTTCACAAATACAAGCGCGTTTAACAAATACAGGGACAATAAGTGTGGAAAGTGGTACTCTAACAATGAATTTTTTAGAGAAAACTTTTGATGGAGGTATTTACAATGTAACTTCAGGGAATACCTTATTGCTTAGTGTTAATGTAAATATTAATAGTACGCTCACTGGGCAACTAGACGGATCGTTCAATTTGGCAAATAATTTAACAGTTGCAACCACAGCGGAATTTGACTTTACTGGCTCATCAGGATTTAATTGGAATTCAGGGACAATATTAGGTGATGGTACATTGACTAATAGTAGTACTATTAATATGCAAACAGCAAGCGCAAAAATTATTAATGGTACAACGGTTTTGGTCAATGAAGGCGTTATTAATTTTCAATCTACAGGCTTTTTATATCTTTATGGAGACTCTACACTTAATAATGCTTTATCAGGAGTAATAGATTTTCAAGATAATGCATCCTTGTCGTATTCAGGAGGAGGGACTTTTAGTTTTTCTAATGCTGGATTGTTAACAAAAACCAATATAGCCGGCTTAACTTATATTTATCCTCCAACTACAAATTCAGGAACAATAGATGTTCAGTCTGGTGAAATGGAGTTTATAGGAACCTTAGGTTTAACAAATACTATAGATGGTATTGTAAAAGGAATTGCTACAATTGATCTTCCACCTGCCGCAAATTTCGCAAATGATGGTACGTTTGCTCCTGGAGCTTCTCCAGGAATATTAACTGTTATTGGTGATTTTAAATCATCATCTACTTCTGTGTTAGATATTGAACTAGAAGGATTGACTCAAGGTACAGAATATGATTTACTTGCTATTACTGGAACAAATGTCATATTTGATGGAAGTGTTAATATCGCTATGGGATTTGAGGCTAATATTGGAGATGAATTTACAGTTGTAACAACAACAGGAACTATTGTAACAAAAAATTTAACATCGCCTGTTATTGCTGTGCATGAAGGTAAACAATATACGTTTGATATAACTTATCCAGGAGATAATTCTGTTCTTCTAACCATTTCAGATAAGTTGGATATTGAACCACCTACAGTGATTACGCAAAACATAATTGTTCAGTTGGATGCTTCTGGAAATGCATCGATAACAACTGTTCAAATTGATAATGGTTCATTTGATAATTGTACATTGACTGAAAATTTGATTTTTAATTTAGATATTACTGATTTCACCTGTTCTGATTTAGGTGATAACACAGTTAGCCTAACAGTAACAGATGAAGCAGGTAATTTTGCTAGTGCCAACGCTACTGTTACAGTTGAAGACTCAATAGATCCAATTGTAATCACTCAAAATATTACCATTCAGTTGGATGTGTCAGGTAACGCTTCAATAGTTCCAGCAGATGTAAATAATGGATCATTAGATAATTGTATGATGGGAACTTTCAGTTTGGATATAACCGACTTTACTTGCTCAGATTTAGGTGATAATACAGTAGAACTTACTGTGACAGATCAAAGCGGTAATAGTGCATCAGCATCAGCTATAGTTACAGTTGAAGACTCAATAGATCCAATTGTAATTACTCAAGATATTACCATTCAGTTGGATGCGTCAGGTAACGCTTCAATAGTTCCAGCAGATGTAAATAATGGATCATCAGATAATTGTATGATGGGAACTTTCAGTTTGGATATAACCGACTTTACTTGCTCAGATTTAGGTGATAATACAGTAGAACTTACTGTGACAGATCAAAGTGGTAATAGTGCTTCAGCATCAGCTATAGTTACAGTTGAAGACTCTATAGATCCAATTGTTATTACTCAAAATATAGGCGTTGTCTTAGATGCATCTGGGAATGCGTCAATTACAGCAGGACAAATTGATAACGGTTCTACTGACAACTGTTCAGTATCAAACTTAAGTTTGGACATAACAGATTTTACATGTGCAGATTTAGGTGATAATACAGTAGAACTTACTGTTACAGATCAAAGCGGCAATAGTGCAACAGCAACAGCAATAGTGACTGTTTCTGATGGTACTTCGCCAGAAATTATTTGCCCAGATGATTTTACAGTTGATATTGTAGGTGGAAATTATACAGTTCCAAATTATTTTATAGAAGGTGATGTTACAGCATCAGATAATTGTGATAACGATTTAGATTTTGTGCAATCACCTATACCAGGAACTGTTTTAGGTATTGGTGAGCATACAATTACTGTTGAGGTTACAGATGATTCTGGACAATCTGCTATGTGTACTTTTAAGGTAACTGTTGAAGATTCACTTGGAGTTAATGACCATGAGTTATCCGAAAATAATATTTCATTATTTCCAAATCCAGCAACAGATAAATTCACGATTAAAAATAATACAAATATTAATTTAGTTAGTGTTGTAATTGTTGACATAAAAGGAAGTATTATACAAAAAATAGATTTGAGTAACCAAACTTCCGATAAGACAATTGAGATTCAAAATTATGCAAGTGGAGTTTATTTTGTAAGGATAAATTCAGAAACAAATTCAATAGTAAAAAGGATAGTTGTTTCAAACTAGTAAAAGTTGTTTTTAATAAACTTAGTTGCTATTAATTAAATAAGAGGGGAATTATTTTTTTTAGGTTTATTAAGTTAAAGGTTGCTAGAAATAGCAACCTTTTTTATGATGACATTTTGCAATCTTTCAGATGTATTTATGATGTCTTTTTAAAAACAAAGAAACTTAACTCTCTTTTGTTTGAGAGTTCAGTAACCAAAAAAATTAGTAATAATAAATTGATAGTTAGGATAATCAATTATTTTTTTGGGAAAAAGAGATGCTAGTTATAGCATCTCTTGTTTTTTAGTGATTTTTCTGTTGCGTAAGTAAACAAAAACTAAAACTAAAATGGAAAGCACAGCTAAAAGAGGTAACCAAAAAGATTGCGTCGTAGAAATATCAATAGGAGCTGTGTCACCAATTAAAACCAAACCAGCCCAATATTGCGGATTTATAGTTCGTCCTTCAGCGGATGCGATATAATCTAGCTTTGCTTGTTGTAGAGCTTTGTCTTTTGGCAAACCTTTGAATAAATGATTGTAAAAAGATTCAATGATTTTTGTACTGGATTGCTCGTCAATTTTCCAGAGACTGGTTAATATGCTTTCACTTCCTGCATAATTAAAAGCGTGCGCTAATGATATCATGCCTTCTCCAGATTGGTGTGTAGGTTTGCCAGTTTCACATGCTGTTAAAATAGCAAGGTTAGAATTAAGATTCTGGTTATAAATTTCGTAGGTATAGAGCGAGTTGTTTTTATCACTATTGTCTTTGGCAAAAATTAATCGCGATAATTCTGGTGATATGTTGTTGGATTCAGCATGAGTTCCAATATGGATAATCTTATGCTCATTTGCTTCTTTAGTGAAAACTTGCTTTGAAGCTTTTTCATTTATGAATGAAGTTCCTTTAAATAATTTGGAATAGTCTTTAACTAAAGTTACGCTAAAAGGCTGAGGTAATAAGTTTAAATAGGTTTTGTCTAAATCAATTGAATCTGTTATTGAAAGGCTATAGTCTTCTTTCATTTTATTGTTAAATTCTGGTGCAAAAGCCACAAAATTATTATCGTATTCAATAGGTTTTCTGTCTTTGTCAAGTAGCAATAAGCTATAGTTATATGCAATACTATGAGTTGCCAATAAACTTTTTGTTGACAGTTCATTAAAAGATTTTATCTTGGTTGGTGTTAAAGTTTCAAAGCTTAAATTGAAGAGTTCGCCATCAGGAATAATAATGATTTTTTCGGTTTTTATTTTTGATTCTAAAGGTTGCCAGAGTGCTTTGTAAAGTTCATGAAGCATATTGCTAACTGTTGTGATGTCTGACTGATTTTCAGAAAGTGCTAAAATATGCTTGACAACATCTGTTGTAGAGAGTTTAAATAAATTTTTCTCTTGCTTTGAAACTATAAAAGCATAAAGCATATTATCTACAAAAACATAACGTACTATTACGGTGTTTTCAGGAATATTAGTTTGTAAATTGCTAAGATCTGTTTCTATCTTAGCATACCTCATGCTGAAATACTTAGGATAATTTTGTTGCAATGTATCTAAAAATGTTTGCCATGAATTTTCAGCTTTCAAAAAAGAATCAAAAGAAGATGAAGTTTCATTTAGGCTGTTGGTAATATCTCTTTTTAATGTGTTTTCACGAATAAGAACTTCTTTTGGGACATCGGCAAAATTTAAGCTGTTTTTTAAATTTAAACGTGTTCTAATCCTATTATAAATAGCTGATTCATGTTGCTCTACGAGTTTATTTAAATGAATTTGATTGCCGTTTCTCTCAAATAGGTTTAATGATAATTGTTTTGAAAAATCTGAGATATCTTTGTGTTCTGCTAGCAAAAGATTAATATCTTCATTTTTATAAATGGTGGTTTTACGTTGTTCTAGTATTTTTGTTGCAATATCTAATTGTTCAATTTGATTTTTAATAAATGTATCGTCTTTGTCATCTTTAAGCCTGAAAGATGATTTTGTTTTAAGAAGTATTAATGTTGGCCTATTAAATTCTATTTGAATTGAATCTGCTTTTGAATTCGCATTTTTCAATCTTTCATCTAAATAATTTTCCGCAGTTTCAATCCACGTTAATGCACTTTTATATTCTTTTAAAACATAATTGACTTCAGCTAAATTAAGTAGGTGTTTTACTAAAGAAAAATTAGTTTTTTCATCGTTTTTTATTACATAATTATAAGCCTCTTTTGCAGTTTTTAAGGCATTTTCTTTATCACCAAAATCAGCTAGAAATAAGGCTTTATTTCGTAAAAACCCAAGAAATTCAGCGTCGTAATTTTCACCTAATGCTTTTTTGAATAACGGCTCACTTTCATCATAATAATTTTTGGCTAATTGTTTATTGCCTTCCTCTGAATGAGCTTCGGCTAGAGCATGTAATCCAGTTGCTTTCCAATAAGGGTTTTCCAAATCATAAACATCAAATCGTTTGATGGCTTGATTTAATGTCTCAATAGCTTTTTCATACTCATTTAGTGAAATGTAAGATTGGCCAATTTGAATGAGTCTACTTGCATGAGTGATATCATTAGGTTCAAGAATATGTTTTGATTTGTTATAGGAATAAGTAATAACCTCATTCGCTTTTTTGAGGTTGCCTTGTTCGTTATAGAATACAGCAAGATTTGAAATAGCTCGTGATTGATAGCGTTTTGCTTTTGATACAATGTTTTCGTCTAAGCAATTATTAATAACGGTTTGGTATGTGCTTATGACTTTATTTTGAATTTCGACAGCATCAGCCAAGTTACCTTGAGTGTACTCTAAAAGTGATACATTAGATTTGATTACATTTCCTAAATATAGATTTTCAATACTATCACCTTTTGCAGTATTAATAGTTTTAATGGCCTTTTCGTAATAATATTTGGCACTATCTAGTTTTGATGATAACCACATTGATGCTCCAGCAGCATTATAACCATCAGATAGTTGACTTTTGGAGGTGGCATCATACGATTCAAAATTATTTAATGCTGTTAGAAAATATGACTTTGCTTCTCTAATATTTCCTAATGTTAAGTAAGTAGCGCCAATATTATAACGTACTTTCCCTATTTCTTCTGGGTTAGCATTTTCTACTACTAAAACAGCATTTAATGCTTGTTTAGTAACCTCTAAAGATTTTGAGTTTTCTCCAATTTCATCATAAAAATCGGCCAAGCTAAGCAGGGATTTATAAAGAATTCGTTTGTTATTTGTTTTTATCTTGAGTTCTTCAATAAAAAACTCTGCATCTTTTGCTCCTTGATTAGCATTAACTTGTATCATCGTAACTTTTCCAATATAATAAGGATACTTATAAAGGGAATCCAGTAAATTATTTTGTTCTAAATAATATAATTGAGCTTTCAATGAAGAATCTGCCTTTTTAACCAAATCTTTCACTAAAAATGAATCGATTATTTTATGATTAATCAAGTTCTCATCTTGCGCAAATACAGATATAGGCAAAAAGAAAAGACAGCAAAAAAAGGCTATTTTATAATAGCAAAAACCACATTTCATACACGATGAATTATTAGTTGTTTAATTCTAAAAGAATTTTTTTGCTATTATCAACAGTACTAAAGGTAAGATTTTTTTTTGCAAGTTCAATATTATCAGTCTTTAAATAAGCTAATCCAAGATAATAATAAGCTTCATTTTTAAAGTTAGAGCTGTCTAAATTGGTTACAACTTCAAAATATTCAATGGCTTTTTTTTCATGCTTGTTAGCCAATTGAGCCATTCCGATGAAATAATTTAAGGTGTCATTTTTTGGAGCATTAACAAGTAGTGGTTTCCATTTTTCAATGGCTTTGGTGTATTCTCCTTGTTTATAGTTTACCATGGCATCATAAAATTCAAAGTTGGAAGTTTCACTCATCATTGTTGGCAATCCTGGATCTGGCGAAAAGTACTTAGCGTAAATTTTCTCATTGCTATTGCCACTTAAAAACCATAAACTTCCTAAAGCAATGACCAAAACGGCAGCGATAGCAATTTTTCTGTAAGGCATAAATTTTATTGGAACTGTTTTAATGCTTGGAGCTTCAATTAGTTCGTCATGAAAATCGTCCAGTTTCTCTTTGAGCGATTGTGCCTCAATACCAAAAAGCAGTGTTTTAATATCTGTTACTTGAGTTCTGAATTCTGAATCATTTTGAAGCCTTGTTTCAAATTTCTGAAGTTCTTCAACACTGGCATTTTTGTTTAAGCAGCGTTCAACAAATTCTAGTAATTCTTGAGTTATGTTTGTGTTTTGACTCATTGTTTTATTTTAGGTTTAGGGCTATCTCTCTTAATTTCTGCATGCATCTATATTTTTTGTTTCTGGTTGATGCTGCATCCAATTGTAATTCATCTGCAATATCTTTCATTGATTTTTTTTCAAAATAAAATTTTGTCAATAAAGATTTACATGGCATACCTAAAACTTTAAAGGCATGCATTACACTATGTAATCGTTCATCATTTATTTTGTCATCATTTATTTTGTCTGAAATATCATCAGAACTATCCATATCTATTAATGATGAGGAAGCAATGGTTTTTTTATAATTTTTTGAACGCAAATAATCCATCCATTTATGTTTTGCTATGGTATATAAATAACCACTTATTGAACTTTCATTTTGTGGCACAAATTTGTCTTGTTTCACGTTTTTCCATAGTGCTAAGAAAGCGTCTTGAAAAATATCTTTTGCATGTTCTTTTGTGCCGTTGTTTTTTAAGATAAAAGCTTCCACTTTGTAGTAGTTTGTTGTGTACAACGTTTTTAAAGCTAAAGAATTATTGTCCTTAATGGCGTCAATTAAATGTTGTGTTGAATTGATTTTGTAGGTTTCTCTCATAGTTTATAGCAAAACATGAGAAATATACAACTAAATCAATTTACTACAAACACTACGTCTCTTAAATGATGATTTTTACGTTTATCTACTTTTAACAAAAATTTTCATAAAGTATTATTAGAAAGTGTTCCTTATGGAGCACGCCAACTTTTTAGTACTTTAAAATTTATAGTTCGTCTACAAGACCATCTTGGTCTATAAAAACCCTTCCTTGATTATTTCTAATAAAAATTGATGTTGGTGTATCTTTATCATCAAGCATTATTAATCCTTGCTGGAAAGTCTCAAAACCATCTACAGTTTTCTTGCCAGTAATAGCATAAAGCAAAGTGGCAGTATGACCATCTTTGGTTTCATCAACTTTAAAGAACACTGTAAAGTTATCATTGCTTCCTGTAATGAAAGAGTTCGTAACATGGTCAATTACAGTAATGTCTTCTTCAGTCGAAACACCATTTGAGTCATATTCAGTTGCATCAAAATCAATAATTTGCTGACTATTGTCTTGGTCAGAAAGAGTAAATCTTAATTCAAAAAATGTAGTACCAAGTGGCCAATCATTTGGTATGTTGGTATTTTGAAGAAGTCGGTTTTTTAGACTGTATGTGCCTTCAATATTTGGAGGGGTTGTACCCTCGTGAATTGTAAAACCTAGAATCTCAATAGCATTTATAACTTCAGGATTTGCCCAGTTTTTAATATCTTCAATTTTTCCTTCTATTTGTTTATTGCTATTGTCATCATCACTAGAACAGCTAAATACAACTAACGATAACACTAATAGGTAAATAATTTTTTTCATGATAAATGTGTTTGTTATTAATACCTTGTTTTTAGTATATCGTTAATATTATAAAAAGTCATCATACTATTTTAAACAGTATCTTTGCAACTTAAACTCAAATTTATGCACAAAGCAGGTTTTGTAAATATTATTGGAAATCCGAATGTTGGGAAATCCACTTTAATGAATGCCTTTGTTGGCGAGAAGTTATCCATTATCACTTCAAAAGCACAAACCACAAGGCATAGAATTTTAGGTATTGTAAATGGAGACGATTTTCAAGTGGTATTGTCTGATACACCAGGAATCATTAAACCAGCGTATGAGTTGCAATCATCAATGATGGATTTTGTAAAATCTGCCTTTGATGATGCAGATGTCCTCATTTACATGGTTGAAATTGGAGAAAAAGAACTCAAAGACGAGGCATTTTTCAATAAAATAACCAATTCTAAAATTCCTGTGTTGTTATTGCTCAATAAAATAGATACATCAAATCAAGAACAATTAGAAGAACAGGCTGCTTTATGGCAAGATAAAGTGCCTAATGCTGAATTTTTTCCTATTTCAGCTTTAGAAGGTTTTAATGTGAAAGAAGTATTTGATAGAATTTTCGAGCTTTTACCAGAATCACCTCCTTTTTATCCAAAAGATCAATTAACAGACAAGCCAGAACGATTTTTTGTAAACGAAAGTATTAGAGAGAAAATACTGATGCATTACAAAAAAGAAATTCCTTATGCTGTTGAAGTTGAAACCGAAGAGTTTTTTGAAGAAGAAAATATTATCAGAATGCGATCTGTTATTATGGTAGAACGCGAAACCCAAAAAGGAATCATCATTGGACATAAAGGTTCAGCTCTAAAGCGTGTTGGTGTAGAAGCTAGAAAAGATTTAGAAAAATTCTTTGGTAAGCAAGTGCATTTGGAATTGTATGTAAAAGTCAATAAAAATTGGCGTTCAAATGCCAATCAACTAAAACGCTTTGGTTACAATCAAAAATAGTTTTAATGTTCAGAATGAATGCCCTTACTTCTAAGAGTATCTCTCATGAAATGATGAAGTAAGTGCATTTCGGCCATGCCACTTTTTTTGCCTAAACTGCCTCCAATGTATAGCGCAAACCAAATCACAATCATAAAAAGTGTGATAAATAGCTGAATTGTGTAGTCATTTCCTAGTGACCAATTGGTGTAAGCCCAAACACCAAAACCAAAAAATAATCCAATGACTATAAAATGGAAAAACATAAACATCGTCCAAATGGTTGGGTTTGGACCAAACAGACCATAAATTGTACTGCTATTATCGTTTTCATTTTTGTTGATTTCCAAATGTAACTGAGGTGACCAAAAATGTTGTTTATGCTTTGGTATTCTTATAAAAACATGGTCGTCAACTCTAGATACTATAAATTCTGATTGTGTTTTTTTGCTGTCTTCAAAAAGAGCTAAAAGGTCTTCATTGTCATGATTTACACTAAATTTAAACCTTGGTCTTAATACAACTTCGTTACTTAATTGCATACAAAATAAATAAAGACAGCAATTTAAGATTTTTTTTCACATAGGAAACATTACCTTTGCAGCGAATTTTTTATTTATATGAGTAATATAGTTGCCATAGTAGGACGTCCAAATGTGGTAAAATCAACTTTCTTTAATCGTTTAATACAACGAAGAGAGGCTATTGTTGATGCAGTAAGTGGTGTTACCAGAGATAGACACTATGGTAAAAGTGACTGGAATGGCGTAGAGTTTTCCCTTATTGATACAGGAGGCTATGTAAAAGGAAGCGATGATGTTTTTGAAGCCGAAATTGACAAACAAGTAGAATTAGCTATTGATGAAGCAGACGCTATCATTTTTATGGTTGATGTAGAGTCTGGTGTTACTGGAATGGACGAAGATGTCGCTAAGCTATTGCGAAAAGTTAAAAAGCCTGTGTTCTTGGTCGTTAATAAAGTTGATAATAATAAACGCGCTGAAGATGCTGTTGAGTTTTATTCACTTGGCTTAGGCGATTATTATACCATTGCGAGTATCAATGGAAGTGGAACAGGAGACTTATTGGATGCTCTAGTTGAAGCCTTGCCAGAAAAGGAAAAAGTTGAAGAGGCTGAACTTCCACGTTTTGCTGTAGTTGGAAGGCCTAATGCTGGAAAATCGTCTTTTATCAATGCACTAATTGGTGAAGATAGATATATTGTAACTGATATTGCAGGAACTACGAGAGATTCAATTGATACTAAATACAACCGATTTGGTTTTGAGTTTAACCTTGTTGATACAGCAGGAATTAGACGTAAAGCCAAAGTTAAAGAAGATTTAGAGTTTTATTCCGTTATGCGAAGTGTTCGTGCTATTGAACATTCAGATGTGTGTTTGTTGGTATGTGATGCCAATAGAGGTTTTGACGGACAAGTGCAAAACATATTTTGGCTAGCTGAGCGCAACCGAAAAGGTATCGTTATTCTGGTCAACAAATGGGATTTGGTTGAAAAAGATAATAAAAGCACTAAAGAGTTTGAAAAACACATTCGTCAACAAATAGAACCATTTACAGATGTGCCAATTGTGTTTATCTCAGCATTAACCAAACAGCGAATTTTTAAAGCCATTGAGACTGCTGTTGAGGTTTATCAAAATAGAACCAAAAAGATTAAGACGAGTGTACTTAACGATGTATTGTTGCCAATCATTGAAAATTATCCTCCTCCAGCAATTAAAGGCAAGTTTGTGAAAATAAAATACATCATGCAATTGCCAACGCCTCAACCACAGTTTGCGTTTTTCTGTAATTTACCTCAATATGTAAAAGAACCTTACAAGCGTTTTCTTGAAAATAAACTACGAGAGCATTTTGATTTTACAGGAGTTCCTGTAAGCGTATATATGCGTAAAAAGTAAAACTTTCACATAAGTTTTATATTTTTTTTAAGAAAATTCATACGAAAACTAACCTATATTCGTTTTTGTAAACCACTACTAATCATCAATCAACCATGAAGTATTTTTTTTGTATCCTTCTAGCAATGTGCTCATTAGTCACAATTGCACAAAACAAAGAATTCAAAATCTCTGGAACAGTCCAAACAGACAGCGAGAAAGAACCTCTAGAATCAGCCACAGTTTATCTTGAGAGAATTAAAGACAGTACTCTGGTTTCCTATACGATTTCTGATAAAGATGGAAAGTTTTCTTTAGAAGACAAAACAACTGATGAAAGCTTAAAACTCTTCATTTCTTTTGTGGGCTACCAAACCTATTCGCAAGTTATTAAAATAGATAAAGAAGAAATCAATCTTCAACCTATTGAATTAACAGTTGACGCAAATGCACTAGATGAAGTGCTTATAAAATCAAGAGCTCCAATCACTATTAAAACAGATACGTTGGAGTTTAACGTAAAATCCTTTAAAACTAAAAAGGATGCAAACGTTGAAGATTTATTGAAGCAACTTCCAGGTGTTGAGGTTGATGATGCTGGAAAAATAACAGTTAATGGTAAAGATGTCAATAAAATCTTGGTCAATGGGAAACCATTTTTTGGAGACGATCCAACCATTACCACTAGAAACCTTACTAAAGAACTTATTGAAAAAGTTCAGATTACAGATACTAAAACAAAAGCGGAAGCCTTTACTGGAGAAGTAGGTGACAACGAGAACAAAACCATAAATCTTACCATAAAGGAAGAAAACAACAAAGGTGTTTTTGGTCGTGTTGCTGCTGGTGCAGGAACAGATGAACGCTACGAATTCGCTGGCATGTTGAATTTGTTTGATAATGACCAACGTATTAGTGTACTAGCTGGAGGAAACAACACAAACTCCACTGGATTTAGTTTTGGCGAAATACAAAAAATGTTTGGTAGTGGTAATGTTAGATTCAGTAGAGGTAGTGGAGGTGATTCATTTAGTATTGATGGTCGTTCATTTGGTGGAGGACAAGGGATTACAACATCAAAAAATGTTGGAGCAAACTATGCTGATAAAATAGGAAAGAAGGTTGATATTTCAGCCGATTATTTTTATTCTGGTAGTAACTCAGATAATACTACGTCTACAGAGCGCGAAAATATTTTGCCTGATTCTCGATTCTTTTCAGAATCTAACTCAAATACCTATAACGAATCTGATAACCATAGCGCCAATTTAGAGTTTGAAATTGAAGTTGATTCTATGCTCAGAATTGATATTGAGCCTTCCTTTAGGAAGTCGATGAGTAGAAACACCTATACAAGTTTTGAAGAAACTAGAGATGATTCAGATGTGTTAACAAACGATTCAGACGTGTCATCATTTGTTGAAACTATTGGCACTAATTTTAGTAATGAAATAGATATCACTAAAAAGTTTGGAAGTAATGGAGCTTTTGTAAGGTTGAGTATTGATAATGAGTTTGACACAACTACTACAGATGATTCTGTTGTTTCTGAAGCTAACGTGTATGGAGATACACCTGAAGCCACCATTAGAGATCAATTTTCAGATGGAGAACGAAAGTCAAATGCTTTTAACGCAAGCGCCACCTATCGTTTACCAATAAAGGCCAAAGAAGTGTTTCTTGATTTTAAGTTTGATTATCGTTCAGACAAACAAGACAACCGAAGAAGTACGTATGATTTTGATGATGGCACACAAGATTATACGAGTTTTAACACGGAACTAAGTACAGATTTTGAAAACACAAACAAACGTAGTACACCAAGTGTGAGATTGGCTTTTCGCAAAGAAAAATGGTCTTTTAGTTTTGAAAGTGGTTATGTGTTCAGAAGCTTAAAAAATGAAGATGTTTTAAGACCATTGTTAAGTTTGAAACGAGACTTTGAAGCTGTTGAGTTAAGAAGTAATTTCAATTATAGATTTAGTCCGAAATCATCAATTTATTCGGGTTATAGATTAAGTAATCAAACACCAAGTGTAAGGCAATTATCACCTTTTCAAGATGTGTCAAATCCGTTGAATATTGTAACTGGTAATCCAGATTTAGAACCATCAAACAATCACAACTTATATGCAGGATTTAATGCCTTCGATTTTCAAAAAGGAACAGGGTTTTACGCACATATAGGCGGAAATTTAACAAGCAATGCAGTAGTATCTAAATCAACTATCGATGAAGATTTTGTAAGAGAAACTACTTACACCAATGTTGATGGTAACCGAAGTGCTTATGCTAGTGCAACCTTTAGTAAATCGATAAAAGTAGATTCTCTTAGAACCTTTAAATATCGTGTTGGAATATCATCTAACTTCAACAGAAATGTCAACTTTAATAATGATGTTGAATACGCTTCAAAAAACACATCTCTTTCACCAAATGCTGAAATTACCTTTACATGGAAAGATGTGTTAGAGCTAAGGCCAAACTATAGAATATCGTTTAATACCACCAGATTTGATATTGATAATTTTGATGATCAAAAATTTGTTAATCATTCATTAGGGATCAATACAGCTACGTTTTTACCTAAAAAGTTTGAATGGCGAAATGATATTAGTTTTAATTACAATTCAAACATAGCTCCAGGATTTCAAAAAAGTGCTTGGTTCTGGAACTCCACTTTGGCTTATAGTATGCTAAAAGACCAAGCAACTTTAACACTTAAAGCCTACGATTTATTGAACCAGAATACTAATGCAAGACGTACAGCGACAGACAACTATATTCAAGATTCACAGAGTACAGTATTGCAACAATATTTTATGGTAAGCTTTAGTTGGAAATTCAATAGCTTAGGAAGCAAAGGTGAAGTAAATAAAAATGGAGGAATGTTCTTTATGCACTAATAAAGTTACAGTTGATTTTTTATTTTAACCAACTGACTTTTAATGCCTTCTAGTTTATTAATGATCTCAAAATTATTTAGCGTTTCTTTCTTTTCTTCTTTCAAGTGAATTTTGGCACCTTCTAAAGTAAAGCCTCGCTCTTTTACTAAATGATAGATAAATTGAAGATTTTTAATATCTTCAGGAGTAAACTTCCTATTACCTTTAGCATTTTTCTTTGGTTTTAAAACATCAAATTCTTTTTCCCAAAAACGAATCAATGAGGTGTTAACACCAAAGGCTTTAGCGACTTCGCCAATACCATAATATCGTTTTTCTGGAAGATCTATATGCATTAATCTAATGATTGATTTTCTAATGATGCCTTTTCTAATAGCACAGCAAATTCTGATGGAGATAAATTGCCATAATAGAAATTTATTGGGTTGATACGTACATCATCCTTAAATATTTCATAGTGTAAATGAGGTGCTTCCGATCGTCCTGTGCTACCAACAAATCCAATAAGGTCGCCTCGTTTTACTTTCTGGTTTAATCTCACATTGTATTTATAAAGATGCGCATAAAGACTAACATAGCCAAATCCATGATCAATTCTAATGTGTTTTCCATAACCTGTTGCGCTACCATCTGCTCTTACCACTACGCCATCACCTGCTGCATAAATTGGTGTGCCTCGAGGTGCAGTAAAATCCATACCATAATGAAACTTACGCACTTTAGTAAAAGGATCAGTTCTGTAACCATAACCAGAAGCCATTCGAGTTAAATCTTCATTTTTTACAGGTTGAATTGCAGGAATAGTGGCAAGGAATTTTTCTTTTTCCTCTGCCAAGACTTTAATTTCATCTAATGATTTAGATTGTACAACAATCTGTTTTTGAATGATATCTATACGTTTGTTGGTTTCTATAATGAGTTTTGAATTGTCATAACCCTCAAGATCTTTGTAACGATTAATACCTCCAAAACCTGCTCTACGTTGCTCATCAGGAATTGGGTTTGCACCAAAATAAAGTCTGTAAATCGCGTTATCACGTTCTGCAACATTGGCTAAAACTTCTTCAGCTTCATCCATTTTTTTGTCAAGCAATTCATATTGCAATTGCATGTTCTGAAGTTCTCTTACTAGTGCTTTTTCCTTAGGAGATTCAAAGTACTGGCTTGCTATAAAAACAAAGATAAATCCAAAAAGGGCAGATGCCAAAAGAAAAACAGCAGCGTACTTTAAAGTGGTTCGCTTTTTACGCTCTATCTTTCTATAGGAAAGCGTTTCAGAATCGTAATAATATTTTACTTTAGACATATCTTAAAATATTCTATTTTTGCAGGATTAAATAGAACGAATAACAAATATAAAAATTGTTTGCCATTAAAAGCAATTTAATTAGAACAAGCTTAACATACATAGATGAAATCCCAGGACATACGCCAGAAATTTTTAGATTTTTTTGAAAGCAAAAAACACGCTATTGTACCTTCTGCACCAATGGTTGTGAAAAACGATCCTACACTTATGTTCGTTAACTCTGGAATGGCACCTTTTAAAGAATATTTTTTAGGAAATGCTGAGCCAAAAAATAGTAGAATTGCCGATACGCAAAAATGTTTGCGTGTCTCAGGAAAACACAACGATTTAGAAGAAGTTGGGTACGACACATATCATCACACGCTTTTTGAAATGTTAGGCAATTGGAGTTTTGGCGATTATTTTAAGAAAGAAGCTATTGCTTGGGCTTGGGAATTGTTGACAGAAGTTTATAAAATTGATAAAGATATTCTGTATGTCACTGTTTTTGAAGGTAGCAAGGAAGATAGCCTGAAAATGGACCAAGAAGCTTTTGAACTTTGGAAGCAGTTTGTTCCCGTAGATAGAATCCTTCTAGGCAATAAAAAAGACAATTTCTGGGAAATGGGTGATCAAGGACCTTGTGGGCCTTGTAGCGAAATCCATGTTGATATTCGTTCAGCTGAAGAAAAAGCCAAAGTAGATGGAAAGTCTTTAGTGAACATGGATCATCCACAAGTGGTTGAAATCTGGAACTTGGTATTTATGCAATACAACCGAAAAGCAAATGGTTCTCTTGAGATATTGCCTAATAAACACATAGATACTGGAATGGGATTTGAGCGTTTGTGCATGGTTTTGCAAGGTGTTCAGTCTAATTACGATACAGATGTGTTTACACCTATCATTCGTGAAATTGAAACCATTACTGATAAAGATTATGGTAAAGAGGAAGACGCAGATGTAGCGATTCGTGTTATTTCTGATCACGTTCGTGCTGTAGCTTTCTCAATTGCTGATGGTCAGTTGCCAAGTAACACAGGAGCAGGCTATGTGATTAGAAGAATTTTGCGTCGTGCTATTCGTTATGGATTTACGTTTTTAGATAAAAAAGAGCCTTTCATATACAGATTGGTTGACGTTTTGAGTAAAAAAATGGGCACAGCCTTTCCTGAAATTAAAGCTCAAAAGCAGCTTATTGAAAATGTGATTAAAGAAGAGGAAGCCTCTTTTTTAAGAACCTTAGACCAAGGTTTGGTGTTGCTTAATGGTATTGTGTCTGAAACTAAAGGAGATACGGTTTCTGGTGAAAAAGCTTTTGAATTGTACGATACCTACGGTTTTCCAATAGATTTAACAGCTCTGATTCTTTCTGAAAAAGGATTAAAGTTGGATGAAGAAGGGTTTAATACAGAACTTCAAAAGCAAAAAAGCAGATCTCGTGCTGCTAGTGAAATGTCTACAGATGATTGGACCATTTTAGTTGATGATGCTGAGCAAGAATTTATAGGTTATGATGCTTTAGAAGCGAATGTTAAAATTACACGATACAGAAAAGTGACCTCAAAAAAAGATGGAGAAATGTACCAGCTTGTGTTTAATCTAACACCTTTTTATCCTGAAGGTGGTGGACAAGTTGGAGATAAAGGCTATCTAGAAGATGTTCATGGTGATGTGGTTTATATTTTAGATACCAAAAAGGAAAACAATGTTATAATTCACTTTGCAAAAAATCTTCCAAACCATATAAATGAAGTGTTTAAGGCAACTGTAGATGCAAAACAACGTTACAGAACAGAGTGCAATCATACTGCAACACATTTACTGCATCAAGCCTTACGTGAGGTTTTGGGTGAGCACGTAGAACAAAAAGGAAGTGCTGTTCATTCAAAATATTTGCGCTTTGATTTTTCACACTTTTCTAAACTAACAGTTGAAGAATTACGTGATGTAGAAAACTTTGTCAATGCTAGAATTGATGGGAAGTTACCATTGCAAGAAAAACGAAATATTCCAATGGAAGAAGCCATTTCTGAAGGTGCTATGGCTTTGTTTGGCGAAAAGTATGGAGATACTGTAAGAGCTGTTCGTTTTGGTAAATCCATTGAATTATGTGGTGGAACACATGTAAAAAACACAGCAGATATTTGGCATTTTAAAATTGTATCAGAAGGTGCAGTTGCTGCAGGAATAAGACGTATTGAAGCAATTACTAATGATGCTGTAAAGGATTTCTATTTTGAAAATAACAGAGCTTATTTTGAAATGAAAGATTTGCTCAATAATGCTAAAGAACCTGTAAAAGCATTACAGAATTTACAAGCAGAAAATGCCGATTTAAAAAAGCAAATAGAAGAACTTCTAAAAGATAAAGCCAAAAACATAAAAGGAGATTTAAAGAACGAAATAACCGAAATCAATGGCGTTCAATTTTTAGCTAAACAATTAGACTTAGATGCTTCTGGAATGAAAGATTTGTGCTTTGAATTGGGTAGTGAATACAATAACCTATTTTTAATATTTGCTGCCGAAAATGATGGAAAAGCATTGTTGTCTTGCTATATCTCAAAAGAACTAGTTGCTGATAGAAACCTAAATGCTGGACAAGTAGTTAGAGAGCTTGGAAAGCACATTCAAGGTGGTGGTGGCGGACAACCTTTCTTTGCAACTGCAGGTGGGAAAAATCCAAAAGGGATTGAACTGGCTTTGCAAGCTGCTAAGAATTATTTGGAATAAAAGTCCTCGCGAAGGCGCAGAGATGCAAAGCTTAAAAATCTCCAATTTTACTTAGCTTCTTTGCAAGAAAAAATGTAGAATGACAGAAAACGATATATCAAGAATTATAGTTGATGTTTGCTATCAAATTCATGTAGAACTCGGTCCAGGATTATTGGAGTCTGTTTATGAAGAAATATTATACCAAGAGTTGAAAAACGAAGGTATGATGGTAGAAGACAAAAATCACTTCCAGTTGTTTGGAGAGGGAAACAACTAGATTTAAATTATAGAACAGATTTAATCGTAGAAAACAAAGTGATTATTGAAGTAAAATCGGTTCAAGAAATACATCCAGTACATCCAAAGCAATTATTAACTTACCTTAAATTGACAAACTTGAAGTTAGGTTTATTGATTAATTTTAACAGTCCACTAATTAAAACAGGCATTACAAGAATAGTCAATAATTTATAACTTTGCTCCCTACAAGAAAATCTTAGAGGCATTTGTGCCTTTGAAATAAAGCACTTTTTTATAATGAAAAAATAAAGACAAAAGAGTTATCAAGTAAAAACAACATTTAGCGTCTCTGCGCCTTTGCGAGAAAATATGAAACTACAAACCACAATACCACTTCAACCACAGCAACATAATCAAATAGATTATAACTCAAGTATATTATTGTTAGGTTCGTGTTTTGTAGAGAATATTGGCCATAAACTAGACTATTTTAAGTTTCAAAATCTTCAAAATCCATTTGGTATTTTATTTCAACCTTTGGCCATTGAAAAGCTAATTGCCAATGCCGCAAATGAACAAAAATATACTGAAAACGATATTTTTTTTCATAACGAACAATGGCATTGTTATGATGCGCACTCTAAATTAAGTCATGCTTCTAAAGAAGAATTATTAACTGATTTAAACAAACAAATCGACTTAACAGCTAAACAACTTAACAACTCATCGCACATCATAATTACCTTAGGAACAGCTTGGGTTTACAGGCATATAGAAACAGACACTTTAGTAGCCAATTGTCATAAAGTGCCACAGAAAAAATTCTTAAAAGAACTGCTTTCGGTTGATGAAATTTCAGAATCTTTGCAGTCAATCATTGAGTTAATTAGGAGTGTTAACAAAAAGGCATCTATTTTGTTTACAGTTTCTCCAGTGCGTCATTTAAAAGATGGTTTTGTTGAAAACACCCAAAGCAAAGCCCATTTAATTGCAGCTATTCATCAAGCGTTAAAAGAAAATAGCTCCCTGAGCTTAGTCGAAGGGTATTTTCCGTCGTATGAAATTATGATGGACGAGCTACGTGATTATCGTTTTTATGCCGAAGATATGATTCATCCCAACCAAACAGCCATCCATTATATTTGGGAGAAATTTCAAAGTGTTTGGATTTCAAAAGAAGCCTCAAAAACCATGGAAACGGTTGATGATATTCAAAAAGGCTTACAACATAAGCCCTTCAACCCAAATTCTGAAGCACATCTTCAGTTTCTTCAAAAATTAGAATTAAAAATAAAAGAGGTTCAATCTGCACACCCAAAAATTTCATTTTAATTTAAATTCTTTTTTCAGTCTTGATTCTTGTTTCTAAAAGCGAAGCTATCTAACCTCTTTTTATAAAATACGCAATTCATCGTATTGAATATTTATTCAAATATTTAGTATTTTGTATATATCAAAATCCTAAATGACATGAAAACCTATTTATCAACAACGATGTATCTGTTATTACTATTTTCATTTAGTAATAGTTTTTCTCAAATCGGTATTACAACCAAAGATTATGAAGTCACTAGTGATGTAGTTAAAATTCAAGAATTTCATTTTAAAGAGATTAAGGATGTTAGTATTTCCAACCTCTTTTATCTTGATACACATGAGTTTGAAAGTGGATACATCACTAGCAAAATTAGAATTATAGAGGATGTTCAACATTACCAACAGTATCGTTATAATGCTAGTAAAAATGAATTTTCATTTGAAGAAAGTAATGCAATTCATGGAGATTTCAAGAGAGAATATCAACTAATTACTTTCAATCATTTAAAGTTTTATTACCCGAAAACAGATTTTGTGGTCATTCAAAATAAACCCAACCTCCTTTTTGAATTTTCATACACTATAGAAGGTAGAAAAATTACACGAAAACTTGAAAAGCTTGAAGATAATTACATAACAGATACTTATGATGATTATGGATATCATATAGATACTTATAATACAATTGGACAAAAAGTAACAACTGAAACCAGAAGTCTTTCAAAAAGTGATTTATTATATAACACTGATGGGTTAATAGAGGAAAGTAAAACTATCCATGGAAAATATGTTGACAGGATTCATCATACCTATTACTCCTACGAAAAAGATGAAAAAGGAAACTGGATAAAAAGAGTTGAAATTACAATAAGTCCAGATAATGAAATAAAAACAACTTTTACTTCGCGAATATTAACTTACGCAAATGGTGATGTAACAGGAGATGGGAATTATGATTCAACATTCGTAATGTGGGAATTAGTAATATATAGTCCAGATTTAAAAGAAGACTCTAATAAGAGCACATCAGCTACATCAAACACAATTCCTGATGGTTTGGTTTGGAGTAAAAACGATACAAATACAAATTATGTCATATATAATAATGGTAGTAAAATATCTGGAGAAGGCACAACATTTTGGGTAGGCAATGATTTTTATGTCTATTTAACGCTTATAAACGAAATATATCTACTTAAAGACTTTAAGACATTAAACGCTTTTACTTATTATAGAGCAGAGTTGTTGCCATTTAAACCTACTAATGGTGTTTGGTACAAAAGATCTGAAACAGAATTTATAATAATTAATGCGCATGGAAAGCCAATTAAAGAATTCGAAATTGATAGAAATATACAAAATGGGATTGATTTAGTAGGCAACGAAAAAGGTCAGGAAAAAACACTACTACTTAAAAATGCTAATAATGCTATTCTTAATACTGTTTATAAAGTAGAAGTTATTACTTCAGACGAAGCCAATACTAAAACTACAATTGCCTCAAGTGCCATACCTAGTGGTTTGGTCTGGAAAAAAAATAGCGAAAACACTGAAGTTTGGCTCTATGAAAATGGTATTGAACTTGATGGAAGCGTATTTTTTGTAGATAACACCTTGTATTTTTATGATACAAAAAATGACCATATATATAAACTTGATAATTTTAATGCACAAACAGCAAATTCATACCACAATGCCACACAATTACCACATAAGTATCCACATGGCGCTTGGATGCGATGGGATGCACAAGGAGGCTTACAAGCTGTAAATGCAAAAGGAGAGATAATTCGTGATAACACTATATTTAAAAACGCCGCGAACAATATTGATGTCATCTATAAAGGCAAAGGAGAAACAGAAACATTGTTTTTTAAAGGATTTCACAATGCCAAGATAAAAGAGGTGCTTCCAGCCGAAATATATAATCCTACATCTGTGTCAACAACAACTTCAAATGTATCTAATAGCAGTACTTCTTCTACTTCTAGTTTTCAAACCGAAATTGATGCTTGTAATGGCTCTGGAAAATGTCTAGCAAAAAAAGTAACCGATAAATACACCTCCTTAAAAAATTCAGGAATTGCAGAAGATGTTATTTATGCTCAATTAGCAGAAAATTTCAATGCCATAGGAGCTTATAAAACAGAAACACTTTATAAAATGATATTAAGTATTGATTTAACAATACTACCAAAAGAAAAATATAGTAAAATCATGGCTAAAATGTCTCCTGAACAACGTGCTAATTTGAAAGCTCATGCACAGAAAATAATTGATGATTATAGGAAAACGCATAATTAAAAAAAAGCTAGTAAAGGTTAATACTTTCTAATTAATATATGAAGTTTCAAAGCTTTAAAACTCTGTTCGAAAACAATAAATATAACTGCATCTAATTATGTCGAAACCTTTAACTCACAATTCTAACGCTATTGACTTTTTAGAAACTTGGGAGTTTTCCTCTCAAGAATGGCATTCCTTCTTAAAAACAGCAACTGAGCTCAAAAAAGAAGATAATATCTATATAGCAATTGCCTTTTTAATTTTAGGCATTCCTTTTTTAATGTTGGTTAGAGGTACAACTTTTTTAATGGCAACAGCTATTGTAGCGCCTTTAGCTATTTTAATTTCTTGGTTGCGATATAACTATGCAACATCTTATTTAAAACTGAAACATAAAGTTGTAAAAATTCATTTTCATCCAGACTATATTCTTATTAATGATAAAAAAATAGACATAAATAATAAAAATAGGTGGATAAAGAATATGAAAATTGTTGATAATAAAAAAGGTATACAATTACTGGAAATTGATATTGCATGGAGAACACGCAAAGGCAACACTTTCGATGAAACGCGAATTCCTATTCCAGCAAATAAATTGGAAAGAGCTCAAGCTTTAATAGAATTTTATAGCAAGTACAATTAATAAATAATAAACTCATGAATAAAATAACTCTAATACTTTTTGCCATATTTTGCTTTTTAAAAACATTTGCTCAAGAGCATAAGGTTTATTACGAGAACAAACAATTAAAAGAAATAGGTCAATTAGTCAATGATAAAAAAGAGGGCGAATGGAAAGAATTTTATGAAAACGGAACATTGAAATTAGTACAAAATTTTGATAAAGGTTATCTTAATGGTTACTGGGAAAAATATCACGAAAATGGTCAATTAGCAGAAAAAGGACGAGTAATGACTGATACCTATGGAAATATATTTCAAATAGATAAATGGGAATTTTATTATTCAAATGGGCAATTAAGGAGTAGCGGTAAATATTCTGATGAAGCCTTCCAAGAAGGTAAGCGAATTGGTATTTGGAAAACCTTTTACGAAAGCGGAAAAACAGAATCTATTAGTAATTATAGCTATAGTTATATTCCTGGAAAAGTAACTGGGTATTATGAAAATGGCAACCTTAAGGTTTTAGGTTTTTTTGTAAAAGGTTTTCAATCAAATATATGGACTTTTTATCATGAAAACGGTAAGATAAAATCAACAGGGCTTTTTGAAAAAGGCAAGAAAGTTGGAGAATGGAAATATTATGATGACAAAGGAACTCTCATTAAAACAGAACAATTATAGCATTAATTATTATGAAGAAAATATTTATAACCTTAGGTATTTCCATCTTAGTATATAGTATAAATGCCCAATGTATTTCTGGTAATTGCGAAACAGGTTTTGGTAATGTTAAAAATGCTGATGTTACATATTCGGGTTACTTTTATAATAATTTAGCCAATGGCTTGGGCATCATGGAGTCTGCAACAGTAGACAATTATTATGGCGATTTCTTAAATCAACAGTTTAATGGATTTGGTGCTATATACACTAAAGATAACAAACTCCAACTCAAATCTAACTAAAAGCAAGGTATTAGAAGCTCTTAGGCTACTTAATTTTATCGAAAAAGCTGATGAAACACTTATAAATATGGAAAGAAAGAGATTGTTGTTTATGATAGTTACATGTATCTATTTTTATTTAAAAATTAATTAAAACTTTAAAAAATGAAAAATATAATTTTAGTTGTTAGTGTTATTTTGTTTTCAACTAACATGTTCTCTCAAAATAGTTCAGAAAATCAAATAAACGAAAAAGATTTTTGTGTTTATATAGGTCATGTTTGCGATATGACTTCAAAAGAATTAGCTTCAATGAAGGTGAAAGAAAAGAATTTTATGGGCAACTTATGGGACTATAAATTTTTAAACAAATTTGATATGTATCATAATGCTATACTTCCACCTGCTGAATCTGTTTTTATTGACTTTTCAACTGTTCAAGGCGTAAACCAGCAACTACTTACAAACTTGTTAGATAAATGTGTTCATATTACAAAAACAAAAAGTGGTTATACCTATAATAAGAAAAACGTAAAACTTAAATTGGTAACTGATAACAATTTAAATCTTTTACATTTTGATTATCAATTTTAAATTAAAATGTTAAACATTATTTCAAAAGAGTTTCTGCCAACCAAAAACAATGTGTTTGTATGGTTAAATGCCGTTTTTTTAATTGTATTATTACTTATTGGAAAAACCGAGCCACTTACTGTGGTTATGGCTTACTTTTTAGAAACGATCGTTGTTGGTGTAATACATTCTTTTAAGATTTATAAAACTTCGTTATATAGCGGAGAACGAATATTTAAAACTATAGTTTATTTTCTATCACAGTATTTATTTTTTGTTGCTGTACAACTCATTTTTGTTTTTGCTTTCCTAAAGGTTTACGATACTAATATTTCAGAAGCGTATTTCTTAAAGGAGAACATCATTTATGTTTTAAATTTAAAAGGAATGTGGCTTGTTTTGGCTTCTATTGTCATGTACAATATAGCTGATTACCTTGTTAATTTTCTATTGCCAAATGCTCATGAAACAACTTTCGTAAAAACCCTAATTAAACAACCTTACAATCGTATTTTAGTACAGCAACTAGCAGTTATTGTTGCTTGTTTCTTTTTCTTTTTTGCTTCTGGAATTTTGGTAGTGGCAATATTATTAATTCTCATAAGAACTTGGATGGAATTGTATTTCCAAGCCAATCCAAGTGAAAGTTTTTTATAAAATATACGCAATTCATCGTATTGTTTGCAGTCTTCTATTGTTGCAATTTTGGAATGTTATTAATTCTAAAAACAATCAACAATGAGAACTTTAAAACAATTTATGTTATTAGTAATGACAATGTCATTAGTATCATTATCGTCATGCTCCAAAGACGATGATGGAGGAAGTGGAGGTGATGCAGCCTCAGGAACATTAAAAGCAAAAATAGATGGTAGCTCGTGGCAATCCTTAGAGATTTCCTCATCAGCAACTGTGGCTAATAATGGAAACAACTTAATTATCATAGCTACAAATAGTGATGGTAAAGCATTTTCAATGTCAGTATTTGGTTATGAAGGTGAAGGTACTTATGAATTTACTGGAGCAACAGTTGGTGTGTTTAATACAGCATCTTATTCTGAAACAGATGTAGATTTAAACAATCCACAAAACTCAACAACTGAACTATGGCAAGCGCCTTATGATAATCTTCTTGCTGGTACTGTTTCAATTTCTGAAGAAACAGACAATAATATTAAAGGAACCTTTGAATTTACTTGCAAAAATGTAAATGGAGACCAATCGGTTAAAACCATTAGTGAAGGTTCATTTAATTTGGAAAAGCAAGTACAATAATTTTATTATGAAATGCTCAGGTTTACCTTTATAATTCATCGAAATTATAATTTAGAGCATTGCATCTGACCTTAAAAAAAACAATAAATATTAACAGATGAAATCACTATTTAAATTAACTCATATAGTTTTGGTTGCATTCATTATGAATGCAACCTTACTGATTGCGCAAAAAGCCGAAGCTCCAGATCAAAACTATGATTTAGGAACTAAAATAAATGAAATGACACTAACAGTTGGAGGTATTTTGGTTGTTGCTACAAACGATGGTTTGGTAGGCATTAAACCAACTGAAAGTCAACCAGTGTTTACCTTCAATAATTTTGGTAAGTTAAAGCCTGAAGAAACCGATTTTATACCTAACTCACCATACATTGTGGTGTCGCAAGGCGCAACTTCGGGATTAGCAGGATTAGCGAAAACTAAACGAGCTGTTATTGACTACGTACAAGGTAAAGTTATTTTTAATTCTGATAATGATAATTGGAATCAAATTTTTACTTGCGATGTGATGTTGCCACAAAATAAACTTGTGGTAAGTGGTATTCAAAAAGAAGGTGATAAATTTGAAAAAATGACACCTAAAGTAGCAGTTTATGATTTAAACACGTCCAAACTGGATTATAGTTTCTTTTTAGATAAACCAGGAAGAGTTGGTATTGCTAAAGATTTTAGTGTGACTGGAACACCATTGTTATTAAAGAATTTTTTAATAATTCCAACAGCACAAGGTTTGATTGCAAAATCTCATTCAGGAGATGATTTATGGACGACCAAAATAAAAGGTATCAACTGGATGGTAGCTGATGAAACTGAAAAAGAAATTTACGGTTTTGAAACCACGTCAAATGGTAAAAACACAAGAATCCATAAAATAGGAAGTAATGGTGAAGAACTATGGCAAGATGACAGAAAAGTACAAGGTATTGTGTCTAATTTTGAAATTTTATCTCAAGGTTTAGCTGTAGTAAGTGACAAAAGCTCTGGTGGTAGCAATAGCGTGTTTGCCACAAAAGACGAATCTGAAATTGCTTTTTTAAGTGCTTCAACAGGAGAGGATTTATGGGAAAAAGCACCTAAAACAAAAGGTTACGTTCAGCATTTTTACGTTATGGATGATGGTATTTTATTTGGTATTCAACAAGGAGGTATCAATAAAATATCATTTGATGGTAAAACACTATTCAAAAAACCTTTGAAAACTGGTGAGAACATTATGGTAATGGCGCATTCGCCTCAAGGCCTTATTTACATTACAAGCGAAGATGCTAATATTGTAAACTTGGAAACAGGAGAAGAAGTTTGGGACAAGCCATTAAAATACAAAAGCGCAACGTCTGTTGCCTCTACCTTTGATGAAGCAAACGACAGATATTTAATAGCAGCTGATGGTAAAATTTTAGCTGTAAGTGCAAGTAGTGGTGAAGTAAGTGATTTGGCTAAATGTGATTTTGATGAAAAAGAAGATCCAAACCACATGGAAATAAGAAAAGGTGGTATTTTCTTATCCTCAAGCCAAAATATGACCTCCTTAGGTTTTGATGGAAGCGAAAATTATCATGTTTATCATAAATCTCCTGGTAGAAGTACTTTTGGTAAAATTGTTGGAGGTATTACTGCAGTAGCATCTACAGCTATGGCTGTGTCTATGAGCGCAAAAGCAGGGGCAAACAGAAGTGCTTTTGGTAGTGTAAATGATTTAAGTAGTTATAATGACTATGGTAAAGATGCTAAAAGAGCAGCAGATATGTTTGCTGGTATTGCAAGTGCTTCTTTTGACTATCTTTCAACTCGTTTCAAGTCAAGTTCAGCAACAGAAAATTCTCAGTTTATTTTAACTAAATTAGACGATGGAGTTGGTCTTGTAAAAGTGAGTAAAGATACAGGTGAAGTAGATAAAGAAATCGTTTTAAAAGATAAAAAACCAGAGTATGAAGTAGATGAATTTGGTGGTTATTTGTTTTATAAAGCCAATGACAAAACTATTTATGCTTATAATCTTAACAAATAATCTTATGGTTAAGATTTAATGATTAAGCGTAATAATTTATATTGCGCTTAATCTTTTTTAATTGCCACTCATCGAAAAAAAAAGATGCCAAATGACAATATGTTATATATTCGATATGCTATTAATCAATTTTTTTAAAAAAGCGTCACGTTTGTTAATCTGTAAAAAGGAAAACTTACTGATGCTTTTTTTGTATCCATATAGAAATTGTTTTCTGCTTCTTATAGCATTATTGGTTATAACGCAAAATTTTGCTCAGACTAATACGCACTCTGAAACAAATAAATTTACAGAATTAAGCCATCTATCTTTAGAATCACTTCCAAAAAATGATTCTTTAGCTAGAGATTATGCGCAACAAATGTTTGATCTTGCTTATGCAAGTAGTAATAACGCAATGCAAGGTGAGGCGCTTTATCTCATAGCAAAATCCTATAGACAAAAATCGGCTTTTAAAGCACTTGAGCATTTTAAAATAGCAACACCTTATCTAGAGGTTGCAAATCATGAATGGTTGTCTGATCTATATTTTGAAAAATCAAACATTCTTACTTTTTTTTCAGAATTTCCTGAAGCACTTTCTTTAGCTTTAAAATCTTTAGAATATAATAAACTAAATAATCTTGAAAATAAGATTCAACGTGATATGTCTTTTATTGGATATATACATGATAGAATGTATGAATATAAAGAGTCTATAAAATGGAATAGGAAAGCTTTAGAGTTGGCAATGAAACTTAATGATAAAATAGCGCAAGCAATGTGCTATGGTAGAATTGGAATTGCTTATGATGAATTGGCAGAAAAAGATAACTTTAATCAGAAGCTATTTGATAGTGCTTTGTATTATAATCTAAAAGCTGCAAAGTTAAGTGAAGATGCTGGTGATTTAGGTTTTGCTAGAACAACTTATTCAAACATTGGTAATAGTTATAGCAAACTAAAAAAATATGATAAAGCCGAAGAGTACACCCTCAAGTCGCTTGCGGTTCCTGGTTTTGAAGATAGAAAAGGTGTCACCTTAGTTAATCTGGGAAAAATTTACCTAGAAACAGGTCGCTATGATGCTGCAAAAAAAATTCTTGATAGCGCTATGAAAAATACCATTAAATATGGCACTAGAAAATATCAGTTTGAGGCCTATTACAGACTTCATGAACTAGATGTTAAGAAAGGTAATTATAAAAGCGCATTACAAAACTATATTGAATATAAAAGCATTGAAGATTCCCTTTTAAACGAAACAAAAACAAAACAAATAGTTGAGGTTAGTGAACGTTATAAAACAGCTGAAAAAGAAAGAGAGATTTTAGTGCAGAGAGCGGAACTGGCGGAACAGAATGTCATCATTCAACAACGTAATTATCAACTTTTTGGACTTCTGGGTTTAGCTGCAATTCTTGGTTTAGTAGGCTACTTGCTCTATAATCAGCAAAAATTAAAAAACAAACAACTTCAAAAAGAAAGTGAACTCAAAGAAGCCTTGGTAAAAATTGAAACCCAAAATAAACTTCAGGAGCAACGCTTAAGGATTTCAAGAGATTTGCATGATAATATTGGCGCGCAACTCACCTTTATAATATCTTCATTAGATAACTTAAAGTATGGTTATAACATAACAAATCAAGGATTAGAAGATAAACTCTCAGGCATTAGTTCTTTTACTAGAGACACTATTTATGAACTGAGAGATACCATTTGGGCAATGAATAAGAATGAAATTACTTTTGAAGATCTGCAATCACGAATTTCAAATTTTATTGAAAAAGCAGATATTACATCAAAAGATATCAAATTCGAATTTGCTATAGATGAAAATGTAAATACGAAAACCACATTTACTTCCATTAATGGAATGAATATTTATAGAATCATTCAAGAAGCAGTTAATAATGCCATTAAGTATGCCGAAGCAAGTGTCATTTCTGTGAAAATTCATTATAAAAACGATGTTATAGAAATTGAAATAAATGATGATGGAAAAGGCTTTGATATAGCTAATGTTGAATTAGGGAATGGTATCAATAACATGAAAAAACGTGCTGAGGAAATTAAGGCTAAACTTATAATTGATTCATCAGAAAATAAAGGCACACAGATAAAACTTACCGTGTAATCAAGAGTTATGAAAATTAAAATAGCCATAGCAGACGATAATTCATTTTTAATTAAAGCAGTTAAAGAAAAATTGTCCTTTTTTAAAGATTTAGAATGTAAATTCACAGCTCTAAACGGTTCAGAATTAATTGATAAACTTGAAGCAAATCGCAACATCGATCTTATTTTAATGGATATTGAAATGCCAACAATGAATGGTATTGAAGCAACATCAATCATAAAACAAAAATATCCTCATATAAAAATAATAATGCTTACAGTTTTTGATAATGATGAAAACATTTTCAATGCCATAAAAGCTGGAGCAGATGGTTATTTATTAAAAGAAATAAATGCAAAAGATTTGCACGATGGTATAGTTGATACCTTAAACGGAGGCGCAGCAATGAACCCATCTATAGCCTTAAAAACACTTAAATTACTCAGAAACCCTATTGATATTGTAAGTAAGGAAGAGCAAGAAGATATCAAACTTACAAATAGAGAAACTGATGTTTTAGAGCAACTAAGCAAAGGATTGAGTTATAATTTAATTGCTGAAAATTTAATTCTTTCAACTGGAACCATCAGAAAGCATATTGAAAACATCTACAGAAAATTGCAAGTGCATAATAAGCTTGAAGCAATCCAAAAGGCTAAAAAAAACAACTTAATCGAGTAAATTTACATTCTTTTTCTGTTTATCTATTATTTGTAAACAGTTGTCGAAAATTATGCTCATCACATTTGTAGGATTCTATATTTGCTATGCTATTAATCAAAAATTTTGAAGCATTAGTAAACTTTGGTAACAAAGGGAGCTAATGCTTTTTTTTGTTGAAAAAAACAATAAAGACAGCTTAATCGATTAAATATGCATCGTTGTTCTGTTTATCTAATTAATTATACAGTTATCGAAAATTATGCTCACCACATTTGTAGGATTCTATATTTGCTATGCTATTAATCAAAAATTTTGAAGCATCAGTATACTTTGGAAACAAAGAGATCTGATGCTTTTTTTTGTTTAATAAAGTGAGATTAGTGACTTTGAGAATAACTGAACCTCCTCAATAGTGCCAGTACTTATTCTGCAATGATCTAAAAATGGCGGAAAAGCTCTTCCAATCTTAACGCCTTTAGCAAGCATGTCTTTTCCTAAGTCATTAATATTTCTACCAGATTTAAAAAACACAAAATTAGTGCTAGATTTTACATAAGGTAATTCCAAATGATCTAAAGTATTATAGATAATCTGTTTTGCTTCTTTGTTTTTTTGAATTGAGAAATTATAGAATTCAGTGTCCAATAAAGCTTCTTTAGCGCCTTCAATAGCATAAACGTTACTCATGGCTACAACATTAGCTTTTATTATTTTGGCTAGTTCCGGTTTGGCAATTAGATAACCAATACGCATTCCAGCCATGCCATATACTTTTGAAAACGTTTTTGAAACAATCACATTCTCTCCTTTTTTAACCAATTCTATCATTGAAGGATAGTTTGGGTCTTCTATATAATCATAATAAGCTTCATCACTAAACACAATTGTTTTTTTACTTACTGAAGTGCAAAAATCAGTTAAGGTATTTGCTGGTAACAAAGTTGATGTTGGATTGTTCGGATTGCACAGAAATACCATTTTTGTTTTAGAAGAAATACGTTTTTCTATTTCCTGTAAATCATAACCATAATTTTCATCAACAGGAACCCAATTTATGTTTGCTCCCCACATTTCGGCATATTGCATCATGGCCAAAAAGGTTGGCTTGGCTGCAATGATTTCGCCACCATCAGCAGTAAAGGTAATTCCTGCAATTTTTAAACCTTCGGTTGAGCCTCCTGTAATAATGATGCTTTCGGGAGAAACACCATGTTTTTTAGCTAAAAGTTCTGCAAGCTCATCAGCGTATTCATAAGGATATCTACAACCATCATCAAACGCTTTTTTTACTGCATTTCTAACGCGCTCAGAAGGTCCATAAGGGTTTTCGTTTGAGCTAAGCCTAATCGGATTTTCTAATTTTCGAGGATTGAATTTTTTTATTTCTTCAGCTGATAAGGATTGTATTCCTGTCAATCCATTAAAAAGAGTAAATCCACCAGCTAGCGAGGCTGTTTTAAGCCATTGACGTCTATTTAATTCCATAAGAACATTTGTTGAAGGTTGATGTCCTCTAAGATACCAAATAAATTTCTTAAATAATTATTTTATTAATGCACTTAAGCTATTTAGTCCTCCACCATTAATAGCATCAATATTATTTAAGTTTAAATACTTTGCAGCTTTACCAGATCTTACTCCACTTGCACAATAAACAATAATAGGCTTATTGTGTTTTGCAACCTCATTAGTTCTATTATGAAGTTGGTCTAATGGAATATGAATTGCCTTTTTAATGTGTCCAGCATTCCATTCTTGCTTAGTTCTAACATCTAAAATAACAGCATCTTTTTCAAGGTAGTCTTGTATTTTCTCCTTTTGATTGCCAAATAAAAAATCTAAAATTCCCATAAGTAATGTTTTTTGCAAATAACAGAAATATTAAATTGCCAACATGTAACTTGTGTTACAGTTTTTCAGTATCTTCAACCTAATTTCTATAACAAATTTACAACTTTTGAAATACGAAACACGTAAGGACGAAATCATACAAACATCTGCAATTTTGTTTCAAAAAAAAGGATACAGTGCTGTCACTATGCGCGACATAGCCAAAGCAATGGGAATAAAAGCAGCAAGTCTCTATAACCATATCAACTCTAAACAAGAAATCCTTTCTGAGATTATAATTTCTTTGGCAGAGCAGTTTACAGAACAGATGAAAATTATCAAAACTTCTGATGATAGTAGTATTGATAAACTAAAACAAATAGTTGCTTTACATGTTAATATTACTTCAAACAATCAATTTGGTATGGCATCTCTTAATAGTGATTGGATGCACTTAGAAAATGAGTTAGAATATTATTTAAAGCTCCGAAAAAACTATGAAAATGATTTTAGAAATATTATTGAGAATGGTATAGAAGAGAATGAATTAATAGATAGGAACGCAGAAGTAATGCTGTTTTCAATGTTATCAACTTTGCGTTCGCTCTATATATGGTTGCCTAAAAAAGAAGATTTAGATATTCAAAAATTTACTAACGAATTAAGTTTGGTGCTCATTAATGGAATTAACAAATAGTTTGCATTAAATTTTGTAAATTTGTCAAATAAACTAACAAGTGTTAGTTAAAAATCCTTCCTTTAGGAAGGTGGCGCAAAGCGTCGGAAGGTGTTCTTGATGAAGTTTTATTAATTTATAAATGAGATACCTGCTTTCGCAGGCACTAGTATGGCAGATTTTTATAACTTAAAAGTTGCAGATATATATAAAGAAACTGAAGATACTTCTGTAGTTACTTTTGATATTCCTTCAGAATTACAAGAAGTTTTTAAATTCAGACAAGGTCAGCATTTAACGCTAAAAGCAGATATTAATGGCGAAGATATTCGTCGCTCTTACTCGTTATGCACTAGTCCGTTTGAGAATCAATGGAAAGTAGCTGTAAAACAAATTCATGAAGGCAAGTTTTCAACTTATATCAACCAAAAAGTAAAAGTTGGAGACCATCTGGACGTCATGTCGCCAAGCGGAACTTTTGGAGTAAATTGTAATCCTGATAATGCCAAAAATTACCTATTTTTTGCTGCTGGAAGTGGCATTACTCCAGTGTTATCAATGATAAAAACACATTTAGCTGTAGAACCAAATTCAACTTGTAAGCTTTTTTATGTCAATAAAACAGCAAAATCGATTATCTTTAAGGAAGAGCTGGAGCAATTAAGAAACAAATACTTTGGAAGGCTAGAAATCTATTATTTCTTAACCAAAGAACGTCGTGATATCGAACTGTTTAATGGTCGTTTTGATGATGATAAAATGAAAGTGCTCACAAAAACTTTTATCGATATTCCAGATACAAGTGAGGTGTTTCTCTGCGGACCAGAACAAATGGTAAACTTTGTAAGTAATTATTTAGTTGATGCTGGATTGCCAAAAGAGTTAATTCATTTCGAATTGTTTGTTACTGGACTTTCAGAAGAAGATATCAAACGCGCAGAACGTCTGGCAAAACAAAATGTAGAAGGCACTGAGGTCACTATTGTTGATGGTGGAAAGGAATTTCAGTTTACCATGACAAAGGAGTATGATAACATCCTTGATGCTGCCTTAGGAGCAGGAGCAGATTTGCCATTTGCTTGTAAAGGAGGAGTATGCAGCACTTGTAAATGTCAAGTAGTTGAAGGTGCTGTAGAAATGAAAATTAATTATGCACTTGAAGATAAAGAAATAGCGCAAAACTATGTGTTAAGTTGTCAAGCAGTACCAACTACAAAAAAAGTAGTAGTAGATTTTGATGTGTAACATTCCTGCGAAGGCAGGAATCTTATGAATAATTACAAATTCATGAATTGAAATGATGATTTTGGCGTTACCCAAAAAGGTTAGGTTTTCAGCAGTTGCTCTCTTCGAGGAGCTACAATAAGACCTCAATGATTAACGCAAAAGAAATAATAACATAATAACAAATCCTCGTAAACTCCCTCTCCTTTGGAGAGGGTTGGGGTGAGGCTAATGAGTGAAGAACAAATAAAAAATTTAGAGAAGCAATTTGAAGAGCGTATTGCACGTGACGAAAAAATTGAACCTAAAGATTGGATGCCAGAAAAGTATCGCCAAACACATATTAGACAAATGTCGCAACATGCACATTCTGAAGTTGTTGGGATGCTTCCAGAAGGAAATTGGATTACCAGAGCGCCTTCGTTAAGACGAAAAGTAGCTTTATTGGCAAAAGTGCAGGATGAAGCTGGCCATGGATTATATCTATATTCTGCAACTGAAACTTTAGGAGTGTCGAGAGATGAGTTATATGACCAATTGCATTCAGGTAAAGCTAAATACTCCAGTATTTTTAATTATCCAACAATTACTTGGGCAGATATGGGAGCTATTGGTTGGTTGGTTGATGGTGCTGCTATTATTAATCAAGTGCCATTGTGTAATACGTCTTATGGACCTTATGCACGTGCGATGATTCGTGTCTGTAAAGAAGAGAGTTTCCACCAGCGTCAAGGTTATGAAATCATGATGAAATTGGCTAATGGAACTCCAGAACAAAAAGAAATGGCTCAAGATGCACTAAACCGTTGGTGGTGGCCTTCACTAATGATGTTAGGGCCAACAGATGCAGAATCTGTTCATACAGAGCAATCCATGAAGTGGAAATTAAAACGAAAGTCAAATGACGATTTACGTCAGCAATTTATAGATCAAACAGTACCACAAGCCGATTTAATTGGGTTAACAATTCCTGATCCAGATTTAAAATGGAATGAAGAAAGAGCAAGTTATGATTTTGGAGAAATAGATTGGGACGAATTTTGGCAAGTTGTAAAAGGCCATGGGCCATGCAACAAAGAACGTATGAGAGCAAGAGTTGGAGCTTGGGAGCGTGGCGAATGGGTTCGTGATGCAGCAATGGCCTATGCCGAAAAACAACAAGAAAGAAAAGAAAAACAAGCAGTTTAAATTGTTTGTATCCTTGAGCACAGTCGAAAGGTTATCAAACAAGTAAAAAATATAATTATGGGAACAAAAAACTGGCCACTTTGGGAAATCTTCGTAAGAAGTAAAAACGGATTAGAACACCGTCATTTTGGTAGCCTTCATGCAGCAGATGCTGAAATGGCTCTTGAAAATGCACGTGATGTTTACACAAGACGCAATGAAGGTGTAAGTATTTGGGTCGTTGAATCTAAACACATTACGGCATCAAATCCAGAGCATAATGGTGAATTATTTGAGCCAGCTCAAGATAAAGTGTATCGACATCCAACATTTTATGATTTGCCTGACGAAGTAAAACATATGTAAACTTCCTGCGGAAGCAGGAATCTCATTATTGGAAATTATGAACAATAATTTATATAAATACATCCTCGGAATCGCAGACAATTCCTTAATTCTTGGACAAAGAATGGGTGAATTAACTGGTCATGGTCCAAGTTTAGAAACAGACATTGCTTGTACAAATATCTCATTGGATTTATTTGGGCAAGTGCGTAGTTACTATCAGTATGCTGCAAAAATTGCTGGAGATGGACGTACAGAAGACGATATTGCCATGCTTCGTAAAGAACGAGAGTATGTCAACGTTTTATTAGTTGAACAACCCAATACAGATTTTGCCCATACCATGGCACGTCAATTTCTGTTTGATGTCTATCATTTGTTGTTTTTGCAAGAATTAGAAAAAAGCAAAGATTTAAACTTATCTGCAATTGCAAAAAAATCGATTAAAGAAGTGAGTTACCATCAACGTTTTTCTTCAGATTGGATAAAACGTTTAGGCGATGGAACCGAAGAAAGTCATCAAAAAATGCAAGATGCAATAGATGATTTATGGACATACACTGATGAATTATTTCATCAAACCGAAGCAGATAAAGCAATGGTTAAAGAAGGAATAGGTGTCGATGTAACTAAGTTAAAAGACAATTATTATCAAATAGTAAACAGTGTTCTTGAAGAGTCTACCTTGTCAATTCCTAAATCAAAATATTTTCAAAAAGGAGGTAAACAAGGAATTCATACAGAACATCTAGGATATTTATTAAGCGACTTGCAATATATGCAACGTACCTATCCAAATATGGAATGGTAAAACATGAATAAGCTCATGATTGAACATGCAGACATAGATACAGAACTCATCCCAATTCTCGATCAAGTTTCTGATCCGGAAATTCCAGTCTTAACTATTCTGGATATGGGAGTTGTTCGATATGCAAAGCTTGTTGATAATGAGGTAATGATAAAATTAACACCAACATATAGTGGTTGCCCAGCAATGGATGTCATTTCAGATGATGTAAAAGCAGCATTTGAAAAAGCAGGATATAAAGTAAGTATAGATTTAGTATTAACGCCAGCTTGGACAACCGACTGGATTTCTGAAGAAGGTAGAGATGCACTTGAAAAATATGGTATTGCACCACCTTTAGAAGCTGATGCCGATAAAGACGCATTATTAGGTAATAAAAGAATAGTGAAGTGTACCAATTGTGGTTCACAAAACACAAAATTGGTAAGTCAATTTGGTTCTACAGCCTGTAAAGCATTGTTTCAATGTGAAGACTGTCAAGAACCTTTTGATTATTTTAAATGTTTAAAGTAAACGTTATTCTGAGCGAAGTGAAGGAATCTCTAAAAAAAGATTGACATCATTTTATTCCTCGCAATGACATTTTAAAAATAAGGTATGAGCAATTCAATTCTTTTAAAAATTGAAAATAAAATCGCTTTTATAACACTCAACAGACCAGAAGTGTTTAATAGCTTTAATCGTGAAATGGCATTGAGCTTACAAAACATTCTTGATGATTGTGAATCCAATGATGAGGTTAGAGCAATTGTATTAAGCGGAAATGGTAAAGCATTTTGTGCTGGACAAGATTTAAAAGAAGTCACCTCTCCGGAATTAAATCCAGGTTTCAAAAAAATACTCGAAGAACATTACAATCCTATAATCACAAGAATTCGTTCCATTAAAAAACCAATTATTGGAGCTGTCAATGGTGTGGCTGCTGGAGCTGGAGCTAACATAGCATTAGCTTGCGATGTTGTTGTGGCGCATGAAAAGGTGAGTTTTATTCAGGCTTTTAGTTTAATAGGTTTGATTCCTGATAGTGCTGGAACTTATTTTTTACCTCGATTAATTGGTTTTCAAAAAGCACAAGCCTTAGCGATGTTAGGAGATAAAATTTCTGCTGAAGACGCTGAAAAGATGGGAATGGTTTATAAAGTAATTCCTTTTGAAAACTTTGAAGAAGAGGTAAACCAACTGTCATCAAAATTGGCAGACATGCCAACTAAAGCGCTAGGTATGATCAAGGAATTATTCAACAAATCGATGACAAATACTTTAGAAGAGCAATTAGCACTAGAATCAAAACTCCAAATTGAAGCTGCGCAAAGTGAAGACTATGCCGAAGGTGTTGCGGCATTTATTGAAAAAAGAAAACCAAATTTTAAAGGTAAATAAGTGGGATTATTTCAATTTTTTAAATATGACAGATTATATATTAAAGTATCAAAAAATTTTGCTGAAATAATTGATGTAAATAAGAATAAAAGTATCAATGGGAAACCTGTGAAGCCTTTTTCATCTGAAAGGCTTTTGATAGCTGAATTTGAAACAGCTGAAGATTTTATGAATGAACTAATTTTAAAGTTAAAAAAAGGAAATAGGGTAAAAAGAGATAATGTGATACTGTTTCATCCTATTGATTTTATAGAAGGAGGATTATCTGAAGTAGAAAAAAGAATATTTTTGGAGGTAGCAGAAAGATTGAAAGGGAAAATAGTTAAGATTTGGGTTGGAGAAGAATTAACGAATAAGCAAGTAATTTCAAAATTAAGTGAAATTGAATAAAGAATTCCTCATAGAAGTACACAACCGTGTGAAACCATACATTCACAAAACACCTGTCTTATCATCACAATTAATAAATGAGATAGCAGGATGTAATGTATTTTTTAAGTGCGAGAATTTTCAAAAAATGGGAGCATTCAAAATGCGTGGAGCAGCAAATGCCATTTTAAATTTGTCTGAAGAAGACAGAAATAAAGGTGTCGTCACGCATTCTTCTGGTAATTTCGCGCAAGCGTTGTCATTAGCTGCTAATAAAATTGGTATTGAAGCCTACATTGTGATGCCTGAAAATGCACCACAAGTCAAAAAGAATGCTGTAAAAGGTTATAGAGGACATATCATTGAAAGCGAATCTACACCAATTGCACGTGAGCAAATGGCAGAAAAAGTAAAACAAGATACAGGAGCAACCTTTATTCATCCATCAAATGATGATGATGTGATTCATGGTCAAGGAACAGCAGCCATAGAATTATTAGAAGAACAACCACAACTGGATTATATATTTACGCCTGTTGGAGGAGGAGGACTCATAGCAGGGACAGCTTTAGCTGCTAAATACTTTTCGAATAAATGTAAAGTAATTGGTGGCGAGCCAAAGAATGCAGATGACGCATTTCGTTCAAAGCAATCTGGAAAAATTGAATATAATGATGAGGTAAATACCATTGCAGATGGTTTGCGTACGTTTTTAGGAGATCGGAATTTCCCAATTATCATGAATGATGTTGAGCGCATTATTTTGGTAGAAGAAGATGAAATCGTTGAAGCTATGAAACTGGTTTGGGAAAGAATGAAAATAATCATTGAACCATCAAGTGCAGTTGCTTTTGCAGCACTATTAAAAGAAAAAGAAGATTTTAAAAATAAAGACGTCGGAATAATTATTTCTGGCGGAAATGTAGATGTAACCAATCTACCATTTTGATTTACGATTGAAGATTAACGAATTATGATTTTTGAAGTAAAATAATTATTAATGAAGCCTAATCAATTAGAAGATAGATTAATTCAATTTGCAGTTGATGTAATTTTGATTTGTAAAAAAGTCGATAAATCTTTTGCATCCGAACATTTAGCAAAGCAATTAATCAGGTCTGCAACTTCATCAGCATTAAATTATGGAGAGGCAAGAAGCGGAGAGTCAACTCGGGATTTTCTTCATAAAATGAAAATTTGTTTGAAAGAGTTGCGAGAATGTTTAATCAATATGAAAATTCAAAAACGAGCTAATCTATTGTCAGATTTGGATGCCTTAGAAGAATTATTAAAAGAAAATGATGAGTTAATTTCAATTTTTGTAGTTAGCATTAAAACAGCATCAAACAAGCTTAAATAGTAATGACAAATCAAAAATCAAATATCAAAAATCAACAATCTCAAATCTTACAAGTAGGAATTATTGGTTCTGGAACAATGGGAAGTGGCATCGCGCAAGTTGCTGCAACGTCTGGTTGTAAAGTGAAATTATACGACACAAACAATGCTGCTTTATATAAGGCGCAAACTGCTTTAGATAAAATACTGAATCGACTTATTGAAAAAGGCCGCATTGATGAAACTGAGAAGAATAGAATTCAAGGTAATATTGAGTATGTCGACAGTTTAAAAAGCTTATCTGATTCCGATTTAACTATCGAAGCTATTGTTGAGAACCTTGAGATTAAGAAACAAGTTTTTATAGAATTAGAAGGCTATGTGTCTGACGATTGTATCATTGCTTCTAACACTTCAAGTTTATCAATTGCTTCTATTGCAGCTTCTTTAAAAAAGCCTGAACGTTGTATTGGAATTCACTTTTTCAATCCAGCGCCTCTAATGCAACTTGTTGAAGTCATTCCTGCAATTCAAACATCAAAAGCAACCCTAGATAAATCTGTTCAAATCATTAAAGATTGGAAAAAAACGGTTGCAGTGGCCAAGGATACTCCAGGTTTTATTGTCAATCGTGTGGCAAGACCTTTTTACGGAGAAGCTTTAAGAATTTATGAGGAAGGGATTGCCGATTTTGCAACTATTGATTGGAGTCTGAAAACTTTAGGTGGCTTCAGAATGGGACCATTTGAATTGATGGATTTTATTGGTAATGATGTTAATTACACTGTAACCGAAACTGTTTTTACCGCATTTTATTTTGATCCAAGATATAAACCAGCGTTCACTCAAAAACGTTTTGCAGAAGCAGGCTACTTAGGTCGAAAATCTGGCAAAGGCTATTACGATTATGATGAAAGTGGAAAGAAAATCGAAACCTCAGATGTCACTCTGAGCGCAGTCGAAGAGTCTTTGAAAGAACAAATTTTCAACAGAGTATTAGTCATGCTCATCAACGAAGCAGCAGACGCCTTGTTTTTAAATATAGCTTCAGCTGAAGATATTGACAATGCTATGACCAAAGGCGTTAATTATCCAAAAGGTCTATTGGCTTGGGCTGATGAAAAAGGAATAGATTGGTGCGTGACGAAAATGGATGAATTATACAACGAATATCATGAAGACAGATACCGTTGCAGTCCGTTATTACGAAAAATGAAAAATAAAGGATTGAGGTTTTTTTAATTAGGATTGAGGAATGAGGAAGTCAAAGTATTATTTTAAGTTTGAAGATTTAACCATTTACGCCAAAGCAATGGAGTTTGGTGAAATCGTTAATGATTTAACTAAAAAATTTCCGAAGGAAGAACGATTTGAACTATCCTCACAATTTAAACGTGCAGCAGATTCTATAGCATTAAATATATCAGAAGGTTCGGCTGGAACTGACAAACAATTTTATAATTATTTAGGTAATGCATGGCATAGTGCTCATGAATGTGTTTCTTGTAGTTCAAAAGCTCAAATGAGAAATTACATCTCAGTAGATGAAGATGAAGAAAATAGACGGCTAATTACAGAATTATCTAAAATGATTACAACGTTAAGAAGTAAAATTTCTGATAGAATTAAATAAGTATGAAACCATCACAAAGTAAACCTATTGCCTCAAACCTCATACCAGAGCGAATGCTCTCACTCGACGCTTTCAGTCAATGGATGGGAATTGAGATTGTAGAATGTGAATTAGGTCGCTGTAAAGTTGCCATGACTATTAGAAAAGAAATGCTCAACAGTATGAATTATGCTCATGGAGGTATCAGTTATACCTTAGCTGATACGGCTTTTGGCTTTGCGGCAAATACACATGGTAAATATGCAGTGTCTATTGAAACCAGCATTAATCATATTGAAGCATTAAACGAAGGCGATTATTTAGTTGCCGAATCAGTGATAGAAAAAGTGAATAATAAATTAGGCTTTAATGTGATTGAAGTCAAACGAGGCGATGAGCTAGTTGCACTTTTTAAAGGTGTTGTGTATCGCACTCAAAAAGAATGGACTGAAGAATAAAAATATTAACAAAATAATTCCTTCACTTTTTTAAGGGAAGGTGTCCGAAGAACGGAAGGGTTAAAACATGAAAGAAGCATATATAATAGACGGAATTAGAACACCTATAGGAAGTTACCAAGGTACATTATCAGCTGTTCGTACAGACGATTTAGCAGCTTTGGTCATCGAAGAAATAGTTAAACGAAATCCAAACATCCCAAAGGAAGCTTACGACGATGTTATTTTAGGCTGTGCCAATCAAGCTGGAGAAGATAATCGTAACGTAGCGAGAATGGCTTCTTTATTGGCAGGATTACCATATTCTGTTCCTGGAGAAACGGTGAATCGTTTATGTAGTTCAGGTTTGTCTGCAATCATTCATGCCAATCGAGCTATTAAAGCTGGTGATGGCGATGTGTTTATAGCAGGAGGAGTGGAGAATATGACACGAGGACCATACGTCATCGCTAAACCTTCAAAAGGCTTTGGAACCGATGCCAAAATGTATGATTCCAGTTTTGGATGGCGATTTATCAATCCGAAAATGCAAAAAATGTATGGAACAGATGGCATGGGAAATACAGCTGAAAATTTAGTTTCGACATACAACATCTCTCGAGAAGATCAAGACAAGTTTGCCTATTGGAGCCAAATGAAGGCTTCGAAAGCTCAAGAAAATGGTCGTTTAGCTAAAGAAATTGTAACGGTTGAAATTCCACAACGTAAAAAAGATCCAATCCTGTTTTCAAAAGATGAGTTTGTAAAGCCTAATACTACTTTGGAAGTTTTAGCAAAATTAAGAGGTGCTTTTAAAGCAGAAGGCGGAAGTGTCACAGCTGGAAATTCATCAGGCTTAAATGATGGAGCAGCAGCAACAATCATTGCATCAGAAGATGCTGTAAAAAAATATAACCTAAAACCACTAGCGAGAATAATAAGCTCGGCTGTGGTTGGTGTAGAACCAAGAATCATGGGAATTGGTCCAGTAGAAGCTTCTAACAAAGCCTTAGCAAAAGCTGGCTTAACAATGAATGATATGGACATTATTGAATTGAACGAAGCTTTTGCAGCTCAAGCTTTGGCTTGTACAAGAGCTTGGGGTTTAGCAGATGATGATCCTAGATTAAATCCAAATGGAGGTTCCATCGCAATTGGCCATCCACTTGGTGTAACAGGAACAAGAATAGCATATTCGGCAGCTTTAGAGCTTCATGAACAACAAAAGCGTTATGCTTTAATAACCATGTGTATAGGCGTTGGGCAAGGCTATGCAGCAATAATTGAAAATGTGAATTTATAGGAAAGTGTCACCTCGAGCGCAGTCGAGAGGTCGCAATTTAAAAATAAAATGAAAATTTTAATAATAGGAGGAAACGGAACCATTGGAAAAAAAGTCACTGAAAGACTTTCAGAAAAGCACGAAGTACTTGTAGCTGGACGGAACTCTGGTGATGTAAAAGTGGATTTTTCAGACTCAAAATCTATAAAATCAATGTTTGAAGAGGTTGGAAAAGTGGATGCTATTGTCGCTATTGCTGGAGATGCTAAATGGGACAAGTTTGAGAACCTATCTGAAGATGATTTTTATATTGGAATCAAAAGTAAGCTGATGGGACAAGTTAATGTGGTGAGAATAGGTAAAGATTATTTAAATCATGGAGGTTCTATAACATTATCAACAGGGATTTTAGCAGATGATCCAGTTGATATGACCACAAGTGCAGCAATGGTAAATGGAGCCATTCACAGTTTTGTAAAAGCTGTAGTTTTAGAATTAAATAGAATTAGAGTCAATGTAGTTTGCTCTGATTTAGTTGAAGATGCTTACGAGAAGTACAAAGACTATTTTCCTGGTAATACGCCTGTGCCAATGCATAAAATTGTAGATGCTTATGTAAAGTGCGTTGAAGGAAAAATAAATGGAAGAATATTAAGAATAATGGCATAACATTATGAAAAAAATACAACATTACATTACAGGACAATGGTTAGAAGGAACTGATGAAGGCATTCCTGTATTCGATGCAATAACAGGAGAACTCATCGCAAATTCCGCCGTTGAAGGTCTAAATGTTTCTAATGCATTACAATATGGTAGAGATAAAGGTGAAGCATTGCGTAAAATGACGTTTCAAGAACGAGGTAATATGCTAAAAAAATTAGCATTATATCTTACCAAAAAGAAAGATGCCTTTTACGAGTTAAGTTATAGAACTGGAGCAACTAAAGTGGATAGTTGGATTGATATTGAAGGTGGTTTTGGTAACTTGTTTGCTAATGCATCATTGCGAAAATTATTCCCAAATCAATCGTATCATGTTGAAGGCGATCCAATCGATTTGTCTCGTGGAGGACGCTTCATGGCACATCACATTATGGTGCCTAAAAAAGGCGTTGCAGTTCATATAAATGCATTCAATTTCCCAGTTTGGGGAATGCTAGAAAAATGCGCAGTGAACTGGATGGCTGGAGTTCCTGCAGTCGTATTACCTGCTCCTTCATCATCATATTTAGCAGAAGCTGTAGCACGAGAAATTATCAATTCAGGTATTTTGCCAGAAGGTGCTTTACAAATCATTAACGGAACAGTTAAAACCATTTTAGATACTGTTGAATCTCAAGATGTAGTTACGTTTACAGGTTCAGCAGCAACAGGTAGATTGTTAAAAGCGCATCCTAGAATCATTCAAGAGGCAGTGCCTTTTACTATGGAAGCCGATTCATTAAATGCGTCTATTTTAGGTGAAGATGCCGTTCCTGGAACACCAGAATTTGATATTTTTATAAAAGAAGTTAGAAAAGAAATGACAGTTAAAGCAGGGCAAAAATGTACTGCGATTCGTCGTATCATTGTTCCTGAGAACTTGGTTGAAGATGTTCAGATTGAACTAGGTAAAGCACTTGATAAAGTCACTATTGGTGATCCAAGGCTCAAAGAAGTTAGAATGGGTTCTCTGATTAGCAAAGAACAAGTTGAGGAAGTGCGAAATAGTGTTTCTGATATTGCCAAAAAGGCTAAAATCGTCTATGGAAACCTTGATAAGATTGAAACCATTGGAGCAGATGCTAAAAAAGGAGCGTTTATCAGTCCTATTCTTTTAAGAGAAGACCATCCATTTGATAATTTAGCGGTTCATGAACGTGAAGCCTTTGGTCCAGTAAGTACCATAATGCCTTATAAAACGCTAGAAGAAGCTGTTACTTTATCTCAAATGGGGAAAGGCTCTTTGGTATCTTCAATCATTACGAATAACGATAGCATTGCCAAAGATTATGTTGTCAATGCAGCAAGTCATCATGGACGTATTTTAGTGTTGAACAGAGAAAACGCAAAAGAAAGCACAGGTCATGGTTCACCTTTACCAACTTTAGTTCATGGTGGTCCTGGTCGAGCTGGAGGTGGTGAAGAAATGGGTGGAATGCGAGGTGTCAAACACTATTTGCAACGCACAGCAATTCAAGGTAGTCCAACAACCATTACCGAAATCACAGGCATTTATCAACAAAACGCAAAATATAAAGAAGCAGAACAACATCCATTTAAATACCATTGGGAAGACATTCAACCCGGAATGTCAATGAAAACTCATAAACGAACTTTAACAGATTCAGATATAATAAATTTCTCAAATCTTACTTGGGATCACTTTTATGCACATACAGATATTACATCTTTAGATGGAAGTATTTTTGAAAAACGAACGGCTCATGGCTATTTCATTCTAGCAGCTGCAGCTGGATTGTTTGTCTATCCAAATAGAGGTCCAGTGTCGGCAAATTACGGATTAGAAGAATGTAGATTTCTTCGGCCTTTATATCATAACGATACTATTTATGTTCGATTAACTTGTAAACAAAAAGTAGATAGAGACGTTGCAAGTGCTGAACATCCAAGTGGAATCGTAAAATGGTTTGCAGAGATTTTTGATGCTGATGATGAACTGGTAGCTGTGGCAACTGTATTAACAATGGTTCAGAAGAAACAAGATGTTTTTGTGGAGATGACTGATGAGAAAATACAGGAATGCTTAGCAAAACTGACAGTAGATACAAAACCAAAATGGGGAATCATGACACCACAACACATGATTGAGCACTTGGAGTACACCTACAAAATTGCTTCAGGAGAAATTCAAGATTTTGAGGTGTCAACTCCAGAGAAAATTCTAGAAAAGGTACATGCTAGCTTATATAATTATGATAAATTCCCACGTAACACTAATTTTCCATTGTTAGAAAAAGATACTCTTGATACGTTGAGATACCCAGATTTAGTAACAGCAAAACAAAAATTTAAAGAGGTTAGAGAGACATATAAAACGTTTTTTAAAGAGAACTCTGAAGCCATACTAAAAAACATGGTTTTTGGAGATATGAATAGATATGAATGGTATTTATTAGAAAGAAAACACTTGAATCATCACTTTGAACAATTCGGATTAATTTAAATTGAATAAAAAGATTAGATAAAATATGAACGAGCCATACGTAAAACAATACATTAAAAATAAGGTTGGATATATAGAGTTTTTCCATCCTTCACATAATTCATTGCCATCAAATTTGCTTACAGAGTTGGCAAGAACTATTACCAATGCTGGCGAAGATGAAAGCATTAAAGTTATCGTACTAAAAAGTGGTGGAGACCGAACCTTTTGTGCTGGAGCTAGCTTTGAAGAACTTGTAGATATTAGTAATGAAGAAATGGGAAAAGCATTTTTCTCTGGTTTTGCTAATGTGATTAACGCCATGCGAAAATGTCCAAAGTTTATTATAGGACGTATACAAGGTAAAACTGTTGGAGGAGGAGTAGGTTTAGCTTCTGCTACTGACTATTGTATGGCAACAAAGTTTGCTGCTATAAAATTAAGCGAATTAAGTGTTGGCATTGGACCTTTCGTAGTTGGGCCAGCTGTGCAAAGAAAACTTGGGTTGAGTGCGATGTCTCAAATTGCCATAGATGCCAACACATTTTATTCTGCTGAATGGGCACAACAAAAAGGGCTCTTTACACAAGTTTATGAAACAGTTGAAGAATTAGATGAAGCCGTTAAAAATTTTGCCGAAAACCTTTGCAATTACAACCCAAAAGCTATGAGTGAAATGAAAACCATGTTTTGGAGAGGCACTGAAGACTGGGATCAATTGCTTATTCAACGAGCAAAAATTAGTGGACGATTAGTATTAAGTGATTTTACAAAAGAAACATTAAAAAAGTATAAATGATTTACAGTTTTAAAGGATACATACCAGTCGTTCACAAAAGTAGTTTTGTGCATCCTTTGGCTGCAGTAACTGGCAATGTTATCATTGGCAAAAACTGTTACATAGGTCCTGGAGCTGCCATACGTGGTGATTGGGGACAAATCATTCTGGAAGATGGTGTAAACGTTCAAGAAAACTGCACTGTGCATATGTTTCCTGGTAAGTCTATCACGCTCAAAGAAAGTGCTCATATAGGTCATGGAGCCATTATTCATGGAGCTAATATTGGTAGAAATGTTTTGGTAGGAATGAATACTGTGATTATGGATGATGCCGTAATTGGTGACGAATGTATTGTTGGAGCAATGTCGTTTATAAAAGCAGAAACCATAATTCCTAAACGAAGTTTAATAGTTGGCAATCCAGCAAAAGTTGTGAAACAAGTGACAGACGAAATGATTGACTGGAAAACCAAAGGCACAACATTGTATCAGCAATTGCCAAAGGAATGTCAGGAAAGTTTAAAAGAAGTTGAGCCCTTGCGTGAGGTTCCTGAGAACATGAAAATACAAGAAGGTGTATATGACACGCTTCGAGATTTTATGAAGAAATAAGATTTAAAAACTAACAAACATTAGTTAATCAATTTTGTCATTCCGCATCAAGTGCGGAATCCACAAAGAATAGAAAAAAGATTATGTCGAGCTACGAATTTAAAATGCCCAAACTGGGAGAAAGTATCACCGAAGCAGCCATTATAACTTGGTTCAAAAATGTTGGTGATAGCATTGAACAAGATGAAATGCTTTTAGAGGTCGCAACAGATAAAGTTGATTCTGAGGTACCTTCAACAGTATCAGGTGTGGTTGAAGAAATTTTATTCAAAGCCAATGAGGTTATAAAAATTGGTGATACAATTGCGATTATAAAAACAGATGGTAAAGTTGCTCAAGCACAGTCAAAGAAAAATACCACTTCAACCAAAGACGAGAACAAATCTGCAAATAAAAAAATAAAACCTTTTTATAAACCACAACAGTATTCAGTTCAGAGTGATTCCTCCCCTTTGGGGAGGTCAGGAGGGGCTTCATTCTTTTCACCATTAATTATTTCAATAGCCAAAGAACATCATATTAGTTTTGAAGAATTGGCGCGAATTCCAGCAACTGGAAACGATGGACGTTTACGAAAAAGTGATGTCTTTCAATATATAAAAGATGGTCGACCATATAAATTCGTGCAACCAAGTGTCGTACAAGATCCAACAGCATATCGCATTCCTCAACTTAACTTAGATAAAGGCACAGGAAAGATTGTAAAAATGGATAGGATGCGCCAAATGATTGCTGATCGTATGGTGTATTCAAAACATACTTCACCTCACGTAACGGCTTATGTTGAAGCCGATTTAACAGATTTGGTTCAATGGCGAAATGCGAATAAAACAGCCTTCCAGGAAAAGTATAATTGTAAGTTAACGTTCACACCATTATTTGTTGAGGCTGTTGCAAAAGCAGTTAAAGATTTCCCAATGATAAATGTGTCTGTTGATGGTGAAAATATCATTGTCAAAGAACATATTAATATTGGAATGGCAACAGCATTACCAAGTGGAAATTTGATTGTTCCAGTGGTTAAAAATGCTGACAAAAAAAGTTTAAAAGAACTGGCAGCTGATGTCAGTAACTTGTCAGAAAAAGCTAGAGACAATAAGTTAGATCCTGAAGATATTAAAGGAAGTACATTCACCATTTCTAATGTTGGAACCTTTGGAAGTGTCATGGGAACACCAATCATCAACCAACCAGAAGTAGCCATTCTAGCTTTAGGGATTATTAAAAAGCGACCAGAAGTTATAGAAACCGAAAAAGGAGACGAAATAGCCATTAGAAGCATGATGTACTTGTCCTTATCGTTTGATCATCGTGTTGTTGATGGTTATTTAGGAGGAAGTTTTGTACGTCGCGTAGCAGATTATTTAGAACAGTTTGATATAAATAGAAAAGTATAACAATTGTCACTTCGAGTGATTTGTGAATGATGAACAAATTGTATCGAGAAGTCATTCAAAAGGTTCTCGATACGAAATTGCAGAAGCAATTTCACTCGAACTGACAAAAAGATAAAAACATGAAACATAACATTTCAATAAAAAGAGTAGAAAAATCAAAAGTTGAAAATTTAGACTTTGATAATATTCCTTTAGGAAAAACTTTTACCGATCATATGTTTATATGTGATTACCAAAATGGACAATGGAATAACCCAAGAGTTGAACCTTTACAGCTAATTCCGACTCATCCAGCAGCTATGGCTTTGCATTATGGTCAAGCCATTTTTGAAGGCATGAAAGCAACTGTAGATGCAGAAGGCACACCAATGCTGTTTAGACCAGCAAAAAATGCAGCAAGGTTGAACTCAAGCGCTGATAGAATGGGAATGCCAAACTTTCCAGAAGATTTGTTTGTGGAAGGCTTAAAGCAATTAGTTGCCATTGAGCAAGCTTGGATTCCGCCACAGGAAGGAAGCGCTTTATATTTAAGACCTTTTATGTATGCAGACGAACCTTTTATTGGGATGCGAGCAGCCACAAGTTATAAGTTTATCATTATTGCATCGCCTTCTGGACCATTCTTTAATAAAAGAATTAAACTTTATGCTGAAACAAAATATATTCGTGCAGTAGAAGGAGGGACAGGAGAAGCAAAAGCGGCTGGGAATTATGCAGCTGCGATTCGTCCAACAGAATTAGCAAAAGCAAAAGGCTACGATCAAGTATTATGGCTTGATGCTGTAGAACATAAATACATTCAAGAAGTTGGAACCATGAACATCTTCTTCAAAATTGATGGAAAATTTATTACACCTAAGCGCGATGGAGCAATTTTAGATGGCATTACCAGAATGAGTGTTATTGATTTGTTGAAGCATAAAGGTTATGAAGTCACCGAACGACCAATTACAATTGATGAAATTAAAGAAACTTCCAAAAGCGGTAAGTTAGAAGAGGCTTTTGGAACTGGAACTGCTGTTGGTATTGCCTACATACAAGACATTGGAATTGGTGATGAAACGATTCATGTATCTAATGAAAGCCCTGTAGGATTAGATGTGAATAACACATTGAATGGAATTAAAACAGGAAAAATTGAAGATACGTTTAACTGGATGGTTAAAGTTGAAAAAGAGTTGGTTTAAGTTGAACCACCTCGCCTTTATGCTTTGGCATAAAGCCACTCCTCCTTAAAAAGGAGGAGAATGTAAAAACTTCCGATTTAGATTCCTTCCCTTTTTAAGGGAAGGTGTCCGAAGGACGGAAGGGTTATTTTCTAAAGTTGATAAAATAAAATATTCGTGAACAAAAAAATAAATAAAGAAACACTAAAAAAAGCATTTTCAAAGCTCTGTACAGCAAAAGCAATGACCGAATTATACGAAGCCAATTTCAAACAGGTTTCAAAATACGTACATGCAACTTCCAGAGGTCACGAGGCCATTCAAATAGCTTTAGGCATGCAATTATTGCCGCAAGATTATGCCTTTCCATATTACAGAGATGATGCCATGTTATTGTCATTTGGGATGGAGCCTTACGATTTAATGCTGCAATTATTGGCGAAACGTGATGATCCTTTTTCTGGTGGTCGAAGTTATTATTGTCATCCTAGTTTAAAAGATAATGATAAGCCTAAAATCCCTCATCAATCCTCAGCTACAGGAATGCAGGCCATTCCCGCAACAGGAGTTGCTATGGGAATGAAATACCTCGAAAAACAAGGCTTAAAAAATCCTGTCACGTCGAGCGCAGTCGAGACGTTTCAAAAACCTATTACAGTCTGCTCATTAGGTGATGCTTCAGTAACCGAAGGCGAAATAGCAGAAGCCTTCCAAATGGCAGCATTAAAACAAATGCCAATATTGTATTTGGTGCAAGACAATGGTTGGGATATTTCTGCAAATGAAGCCGAAACTAGAGCGCAAAATGCTTTTGAATATGCACAAGGGTTTAAAGGACTAGATGCAATTTCTATTGATGGAGCCAACTTCATGGAAAGTTATGAAGCTATTGAAAAGGTTATTAAAATAATTCGTGAAGAACGCAGACCATTTTTAGTTCATGCTAAAGTTCCATTATTAAATCATCATACATCTGGAGTTCGTATGGAATGGTATCGTGACGATTTAGACGAAGCACGTTCACGTGATCCTTATCCAGTTTTAAAACAGCAATTATTAGATAATGGATGTTCTGAAAAAGAAATCCAAGCCATTGAAAATGCTGCAAAAGCAAAGGTGCAATCTGATTTTGAAAAAGCCTTAAAAGCTGAAGACCCAAAACCAGAAGATTTATTTACTCACGATTTTGTGCCAACACCAATTACTGAAGAAGTCGGAGTTCGTGCTCCTGAAGGCGCAGATAAAGTAGTGATGGTAGATTGTGCTCTGTTTGCCGTTGAAGAACTTATGCGAAAACATAAAGAGTGCTTATTATATGGTCAAGATGTAGGCGGAAGACTTGGAGGCGTATTTCGTGAAGCCGCAACTTTAGCACAAAAATTTGGCGATGACAGAGTATTTAATACACCAATTCAAGAAGCCTTTATTGTAGGGTCTACGGTTGGCATGAGTGCAGTTGGATTAAAACCCATTGTTGAGGTTCAGTTTGCCGATTATATTTGGCCAGGACTCAATCAATTATTCACAGAAGTGAGCAGAAGTTGTTACCTCTCTAATGGCAAGTGGCCAGTGAGTATGATTCTACGTGTACCAATTGGAGCTTATGGAAGTGGTGGACCTTATCATTCAAGTTCTGTTGAAAGTGTTATTACCAACATACGAGGTATTAAAATCGTGTATCCAAGCAATGGAGCCGATTTAAAAGGCTTGATGAAAGCGGCCTATTACGACCCAAATCCTGTGGTGATTTTAGAGCACAAAGGCTTGTATTGGAGCAAAGTTCCCGGAACCTTAACTGCTACATCAGTTGAACCTTCTGAAGATTATGTGTTACCTCTTGGAAAAGCTTGGGTCTTACAAGAAATTTGGAAACAAGACGATGTTGAAACGCTTACTATTGTTACTTATGGAATGGGAGTACATTGGGCTTATAATGCGTCTGGTGAATTAGATATGAGAGATCAAATTGAAATTATTGATTTACGTACGTTATTTCCACTAGATAAAGATACAATTATGAATTCAGTCAAGAAAACTGGAAAATGTTTAATAGTGACTGAAGAACCAAGTAATAATAGTTTTGCATTGGCATTAGCAGGAAAAATTCAAGAACAATGTTTTCAATATTTAGATGCTCCTGTAATGACCATTGGTAGCGAGAACATGCCAGCGATTCCTTTAAATTCTACGTTGGAGCAAACCATGATTCCTTCTACAGAAAAAGTAAAAGCCAAAATTAAAACATTGTTAAATTACTAAACTTTATTACCTTAGTTGTTCTAGTGTTGTAAACTATGAGAGCAGCTGTTTTTGAAGCATTCCAAGGTCCAATTACCATTCAAAACATACACGATCCAACACCTAAAAATGATGGTGTAGTGGTTAGGGTAAATGCAACTGGATTATGTAGAAGCGATTGGCATGGTTGGATGGGACACGACCAAGATATTGTGTTGCCTCATGTTCCAGGTCATGAATTGGCTGGAACTATTGTTGAAGTTGGGAAAGATATCAAGAATTTTAAAATAGGAGATCGCGTCACTATACCATTTGTAGCTGGTTGTGGCACTTGTGGTGAATGCAAATCTGGAAATCAGCAAGTGTGTGACCACCAATCTCAACCTGGATTTACACATCATGGTTCGTTTGCCGAGTTTGTGGCTTTAGATTATGCTGATACGAATTTGGTAAAACTACCAGACGAAATTAATGATATTACTGCTGCTACATTAGGCTGCCGATTTATTACAGCTTTTAGAGCCATTGTTGCTCAAGGAAAAGTGTCTGAAGGACAGCATGTAGCCATTCATGGTTGTGGTGGTGTAGGTTTATCTGCAATTATGATAGCCAATGCGCTTGGTGCACAAGTCACAGCGATTGATATTAACAACGAAACTTTAGAGTTAGCAAAACAACTTGGAGCACAATCTATCGTTAACGCTACCAGAAATAATGTTGTAGAAGCTATTAAAGACATAACTAAAGGAGGTGCTCACGTCTCAATGGATGCTCTTGGAAGTGAAATGACATGTCTTAATTCTATTGCATCTTTAAAGAAAAGAGGCAAACATATTCAAGTTGGATTAATGACAGGAAATCATAAACATCCAAACATTCCAATGGATAGAATTTTAGCAGACGAACTTGAAATTATTGGAAGTCATGGTATGCAAGTGCATAAATATCCTGAGATGTTAAAAATGATAATTGATGGTAAACTGCATCCAGAAAAACTCATAGAAAAAACCATTACTTTAGAAGAAGCAATTGTTGCATTACCAAATATGAACAAATTTGAAAACAAAGGTGTATTGGTTATCAATTTCTTTTAAATATAAACAAATGAAAAAACGGATTTTAATATTTATACTATCAATAGTTGTATTTAGCTGTAAGAATGAAGTGCAAACCAGCTATGATTTAATTATTGAAAATGGAAATGTTATTGATATTGTTTCTGGTAATATTAGCAAGCAATCCATTTTTATCAATGAAGGACGAATTGTAAAACTTGCAAATTCTGATGATGAAAGTGCCTCTGCATCTGAAATAATACTAGACGGAACAGATAAATATATTCTGCCAGGGTTTTGGGATAATCATGTACATTTTAGAGGAGGAGATAGCTTGATTCAGGCCAATAAAGATTTCTTAAAGCTCTTTATAATGAATGGCATCACTACAGTTAGAGATGCTGGAGGCGATTTGACGTCTTCAGTTATGGAATGGAAGCAACAAATTGAAAACACAGAACTTGTTGGTCCAACCATTTTTTCAGCAGGTCCAAAAATAGATGGTAAAAGTGCGACTTGGGCAGGTTCTTTGGCAGTTGAAACGGAAGACGATATTTCTGTTGCATTAGATTCTTTAAAAGCATTGAATGTCGATTTCGTAAAACTTTACGATAGTAGAATTTCTGGTGAACTCTATTTGAAAACAATTCAAGAAGCTACCAAAAGAGGAATGATCACTTCAGGTCACATGCCTTTTACAGTAACTTTGGATGAAACTTTAGATTCAGGAATTGGAGCTATAGAGCATTTGTATTATGTGCTAAAAGGTTGTTCTTCTGAAGAAAAACAAATAACTGAGGCTATTAAAAATGGAGAGTATGGGTTTTGGGCTTCTATGGAAAAATTGATTGCAACTTATCAGGATTCAACAGCTGAAAACACGTTTGAATCATTAAAAGAACACAATACTTATGTTGTGCCAACTTTGCATATTGGTAATGTGTTAAGTTATTTGGATGAAGTTAATCATGAAAATGACACGTATTTAAAACTAATGCCATCTGGAATTGTAAAAACTTATGAAGGAAGAATAAGAAGTTCACTAAATTCATCAGAGGAGGCAAGACAAAACCGAAAAGAATTAAATACGTTTTTTAAGTCATTAGCAAAATCGTTAAGTGATGCCAATGTGAAATTGCTTGCAGGCTCAGATAGTGGTGCATCTAATTCATATACTTATCCAGGAATTTCATTACATCAAGAATTGAAAGCTATGGTAGATGCAGGTATTTCAAATTTAAAGGCACTCCAAAATTCAACCTATAATGGTGCTCAATTTCTAAAAAAAGATTCCGATTATGGAACCATTGAAGTAGGTAAAATATCAGATTTAGTCATCCTTAATAGTAATCCTTTAGAGGATATCAATAACACAAGAGACATCGATTTTGTCATAAAAGGCAATGATGTATTTAACCCTGAGATTATTGCCAATGAGATAAATTGTATGGAGTGCATTGTGAATAAATAAAAAAAGACACTTTTTAAAAAGTGTCTTTTTAGAGCCGATGGAGGGACTTCCTTCGACTGCGCTCAGGATAAACTTCTCGTCCCTCGATTAATTTTGTTGTAATAAAAAACACCAACTGAAATTACAATTGATGTTTTATTTAAGAGCCGATGGAGGGACTCGAACCCACGACCTGCTGATTACAAATCAGCTGCTCTAGCCAGCTGAGCTACATCGGCAATTATGGTAGCAAATATAATCTTGAAAATAATATTTGCAAATATTTTAAAACAATTTTTTAAGCATTTGTTTCCAGCGAAAATCTCTAATGAATTTACCTTGTTCTGGAGTTATTAAGTAGTCAACTTTTTCATGTTGCGCTTTTAAATAACCCTTTATATAATCTTTAAAGTACTTAAAACTTCGTTTTCTAAAAGCCAATTTAGCAGAGGCTAAAACAGTTAAAATAAATCCAAAACGCAATTTGTACCAAGCTTCGCCTTGCAAATATTTTGACGCTTTATTGTAGGTGACTCCTGTTGGTTTAAGATGTTTCACTTTTAATGTGTCATCAGTTTTAAATGTCCAGTTATAATACAAGGCTAAGAGTTCATCAATCGTATCCCAACCCATTGCAGATTTTAGTTTTCCTATGTCTAAAAAACATTGCTTTCTGTAAGCTTTTAAGGCGCCTCGAATATGATCTTTTCCAGTCAGGTTTTCTAATTCCCATTGTCCATTTTTTTCAATATAACAATGACCAGCAATCATGCCCAAACGATCATCAGATTGGTAATGCGACGCTAAAGTTTCGAGGTAATTGGATGGAAAAATAAGATCTGCATCGTACTTGCAAATCACATCATAATTGTCGTCTAAGGTTTCATAACCTTTATAAAACGCATTGATGATTTTACTTCCAGGTAAATGAGCATCAGACGATGAGTTTTCAACTAATGAAATCCACTGATATTTATTTGCAAATTCAGAAACAATGCTCGAAGTTTTATCTGTTGAATTATCATTGACCACAACCACACGTTTTGGTTGCATGGTTTGATTAACAAGAGATTCTAATGTGAGACCAATAGTGTCTTGTTCGTTATGAGCTGGTATGATGATATAATAATCCAATAAACAATTTCTAAATTCCAAAACTCAAAACTAAGGAAACCATTTGGGATTTGGATTTTAAGTATTAGGATTTTTTATTCTTTCTGCATAAACAATGTAATAGCGAGGTGTAAACCATCTTAAAATTGGTCTGATTCCAATTTTTTTTGTTGGATTTGTCCATTTTTGTCTATCCATAATTTTCCAACCAGCCTTTTCAAGTAACCAATCAAATTGCCAATCTTCAAATTCATGATAGTGTCTGTCCCATTTATCGGTTTTGCTTCTGTAAGCTGATGAAAACCATAATTTAAGTGGAACGCTTGCAACCAATCGGTCTGCTTTTATGGATTTTAAAACTGTAAATGGAGAGAGAAGATGCTCAAATATTTCAAAAGCGGTAACTACATTAGCATTTGAGTTTTCTATCGTTGATGTGTCTAGGTCTAAGTCTTCGCCTTTTGTGTTTTCAACAGCATAACCTTGTTCTTTCATGATTTTGGTAAAAGGGTTTTCAATTCCCAAATCCAAAATCTTAGAATCTGTAGAAATATGTTTTAATAGAAACTCTGCTGTGTGTTTATATCGTTTATTAGGAAATGTTTTTTCGTACATGTTTAATTTCCCACGAAAGTGGAAATCTTGTTATTAATATTTATATACAATAGCGTTAATGTGCATTCCTGCACCAACACTTGCAAATATAATAACATCACCTTTGTTTATTTGATGATTTCCTAGTTTATTCTTTAATATTAAGTCATATAAAGTTGGTACTGTTGCTACTGAGCTGTTACCTAGCTTATGAATACTCATTGGCATGATGTCTTCAGGCATTTCAGTTTTGTACAACCTGTAGAAGCGTTTTACGATTGCTTCATCCATTTTTTCGTTGGCTTGATGAATCAAAATCTTCTTAACGTCTTTAATATCAACTCCACTTTTGTCTAAACAAGCTTTCATAGCTTGAGGCACGTTGTTCAATGCAAATTCATAGATTTTTCGTCCATGCATTTTGATATATCTCGTGTCTCTGCAAAGGTCTTGATTGTTTGAATTTCCGAAGTATAAATAATAGGCTTCATCATATGTAAACGAAGCAGTCTCATGTGCTAATATACCACCTTCATCATCAGTAGCCTCAATAATAGTAGCACCAGCGCCATCAGAATAAATCATAGAATCTCTATCGTGCTTGTCTACAACCCTCGATAAGGTTTCAGAGCCAATAACCAAACATTTTTTAGCTATTCCAGATTTGATAAATGCTTGTGCTTGTATCACACCTTCAATCCAACCAGGACAACCGAATAAAATATCATAAGCAACACATTTTGGATTTTTAATGCGAAGGCTATGTTTAACACGTGAAGCCAAACAAGGTAAAACATCACTCTGAATAGTATCAGATTTTACGTCACCAAAGTTATGAGCCATGATAATATAATCTAACTCCTCTGGATCAATATTGGCATCAGCTATGGCACGTTCAGCAGCAAAAGCAGCAAGATCTGATGATGTTAAATGACTATCAGCATAACGACGTTCAACAATACCAGTAATATCTTTAAATTTTTCTACAATAATTTCATTAGTGTGTTCTATTGTAGAGCCATCTACATTGAGGAATTCGTGTTGGTGAAAGTCAGTGTTTTTTTCAACTAACTCAGGAATATAGCTTCCAACACCAGTTATTTTAATATTCATATATAAAAATTGCCTTTAATATTGCTAATTTAACGAATATACAAGCAAAATATTAAAGGCAAAAGATGTTTTATATTCTTTTACGATGTTCAAGACATCTTTAGGCTTCTATAAAGTCTTCAATTGGAGCACATGTACAGATTAAATTTCTGTCGCCATAAGCATCGTCAACACGTCTTACACTAGGCCAGAATTTATTGTCATGTACATAATCCAATGGAAAAGCAGCTTGAGTTCTCGTATAAGGTAAATCCCAAGTATCAGCTGTTAACATTGCCATTGTATGAGGTGCATTTTTTAATACGTTATTAGGATTGTCTTTATCTGCGGCTTCAATTTCTTTTCTAATTGAAATCATCGCATCACAAAAACGATCAATTTCAGCTTTATTTTCACTTTCTGTTGGCTCAATCATCAATGTTCCTGCAACAGGGAATGAAACCGTTGGCGCATGGAAACCGTAATCCATTAATCGTTTTGCAATATCAACAACTTCAATGCCATGAGCTTTAAAAGCTCTACAATCTACAATCATTTCGTGTGCTGCACGACCTCTTTCACCTGAATAAAGTGTATCAAAATGACCTTGTAATCGAGCTTTTAAATAATTAGCATTTAAAATTGCAATTTTTGTAGATTCGGTAAGGCCTTTTGCGCCTAACATACAGATATAGCCATACGAAATTAAACAAACCAATGCAGAGCCATAAGGAGCTGCGGAAATTGCAGTAATCCCTTTTTCTCCTCCAACATTAATTATTGGATTTCCAGGTAAAAAGGGTACTAGTTGTTCTGCAACACAAATTGGACCAACACCTGGACCTCCACCACCATGAGGAATCGCAAATGTTTTATGTAAGTTTAAATGACAAACATCAGCACCGATATTTCCAGGATTGGTTAATCCTACTTGTGCATTCATGTTGGCACCATCCATATAGACTTGACCACCATTATCATGGATAATTTGAGTCACTTTTTTAATTCCAGATTCATAAACACCATGCGTTGATGGATAGGTTACCATCAAACACGAAAGGTTGTCTTTATGTAGCTCTGCTTTTTCACGTAAATCGTCAATATCGATATTTCCTTCTTCAGTAGATTTAGTAACAACTACTTTCATTCCAGCCATAACAGCACTTGCAGGATTTGTTCCGTGAGCTGATGAAGGTATTAAACAAATATTTCTATGGTGATCACCTCTAGATTCGTGGTATGCTTTTATGACCATTAATCCAGCATATTCGCCTTGGGCACCAGAATTTGGTTGTAATGATGTTGCTGAAAAACCTGTAATTTCAGTTAATTGATCTTCTAATTTTTTAAGGACCGTTAGGTAGCCTTCCACTTGATTTAGTGGTGCAAATGGATGTATATTTCCCCAATTGGACCAACTTAAAGGTAGCATTTCGGCAGCTGCATTTAGTTTCATTGTGCATGAACCTAAGGAAATCATCGAGTGATTTAAAGACAAGTCTTTGCGCTCTAAAGATTTTATATAACGCATTAAATCGGTTTCTGAATGGTATGTGTTAAACACTTCATTATCCAGAAAATCAGAGGTTCTTTTTACAGCGTCCAAAATATTATTTGCAGATGCAATTGAAGTTAAATTTTCAGGAGTTTTACCTGCAACATCAGCAAAAATTGAAATGATGATATTGACGTCTGAAAGCGTTGTAGTTTCATTTAAAGAAATAGTTACAGTATCAGCATCAGGATAATAAAAGTTAACGCCTTTCGCTTCAGCAGCAGCCTTTACCTTATCAGCTTTTGCTTTCACTTTTAAGGTGTCAAAATAAGCCGAGTTTTCTTGAGCGAAACCTAAATTTTGTAAAGCTTTGTCCAAGCTACTAGTTGCATTGTGTACTTTATTGGCAATGTACTGTAATCCTTTTGGACCATGATACACTGCATACATTCCAGCCATTACCGCTAACAATACTTGAGCAGTACAAATATTAGATGTTGCTTTATCTCGTTTTATATGTTGTTCTCTTGTTTGAAGCGCCATACGCAGAGCACGGTTTCCATTGGCATCTTTAGTCACACCAATAATTCGTCCTGGAATGCTTCGTTTGTAATCTTCTTTAGTCGCAAAATAAGCAGCATGAGGGCCACCATAACCCATAGGAATTCCGAAACGTTGTGTGGTTCCAACAACTACATCAGCACCAAATTTCCCAGGAGCTTCTAATTTTACTAAACTTAAAATATCTGCAGCGACTGCAACTTTAATATCAGCAGCATTTGCTTTTGAAATGAAAGAAGCAATATCATTTATTTGTCCATCTTTTCCTGGATATTGAACTATGGCAGCGAAATAATCTGATGAAAAATCAAAGGTATTTGTATCTCCAACAACCAACTCAATGCCTAACGGATTTGATCGTGTTTGTAAAAGTGATAGTGTTTGCGGTAAAACCTGTTCATCCACAAAAAACTTGACAACCTCATTTTTCTTTTGGTCACGTTCTCTTACAGCAAATAGTAAAGCCATAGCTTCAGCAGCAGCAGTGCTTTCGTCTAGTAATGATGCGTTTGCAATTTCCATTCCTGTAAGATCAGTTACCATGGTTTGGAAATTTAAAAGAGCTTCCAAACGACCTTGTGCAATCTCTGCTTGATAAGGTGTGTAAGCAGTATACCAACCTGGGTTTTCAAGAATATTACGTTGAATCACAGCTGGTAAGTTTGATGGATGATAACCCAAACCAATGTACGATTTGAATACTTTGTTTTTTGAAGCCATATCATGAATATGCTGCAAGTACTCTTGCTCACTCATAGCAACATCCAAATTAAGTGGATTTTGTAAACGTATATTATCTGGAATGGTCTCAGTAATAAGTTGGTCTAATGATGATGCTCCAATAGTGTTGAGCATTGCCTCATGGTCACTTTCTCTTGTGCCAATGTGGCGCAGTGCAAACAAATCTGTATTCATACTGTAAAAATTGAGTTTTGAAGTGCAAAATTAAGGAAATAAAAATGGTTTTAATATGCTAATATTGAAAGTTTTTAACCAATTTAAGGCATTATTAACAGTTTGCCTAAATTTGTAGTATGCTAGTCATAAAAAGGCTTTTTGATTTTTACGTTAACAGCAGTATTCATGTTGCTCTTGCTGTGTGTGGATTGGTTTGGGTAACGCTTCTTAACTTTAATGTTGGAGCTGATTTAGATTTTGTGTTTTTTATATTTTTTGCAACAGTTACTGGTTATAATTTTGTAAAGTATTTTGGTCTGGCAAAATTTCACCACAGAAGTTTGGCTAGCTGGCTTAAGGCTATCCAAATTTTTTCTTTTCTGTGTTTTTTAGGATTGATTTATTATACTCTGAAGCTAAAAATGGATACTATCATTTATTTTTTAGGATTAGGCGTCATTACATTTTTATATGCTATTCCATTCCTTCCAAAAAAAATATTTGTTAAAGCAGGTAATTTAAGAGCTATTAGTGGTTTAAAGATTTATGTAATAGCATTTGTTTGGACTTGTGTTACTGTGGTTATTCCGTTGCTCAATGAAAATTACGGTTTAGATAATGATGTTTTGGTTGAGTCAATCCAGCGATTTTTGTATGTTATTATTGCCATGTTGCCTTTTGAAATAAGAGATATGAAGTATGATAGTTTAAAACTGGCTACAATACCTCAAAAAATAGGTGTTTCCAAAACCAAAATTATAGGTGTTTTATTAATCGTTTTAGTCTTTTTTCTTGAATTTTTTAAGGATGAATTTTATATGAATAAGACTATTATTCTTGCTATAGTTTGTTTGTTATTACTACTGTTTCTACTTTTTAGTACTAAAAATCAAAAAAAATATTTTAGCGCGTTTTGGGTTGAAGGTATCCCAATACTTTGGGCTATATTAACAACGGCTAATTATTGATTGTTTTTTAACTCGTTGTTTAAATTTACTTTAAGTCTTTCTTTCTCTGTAGCGTTAAGGCACTCTACGTCTGATTTGTGAATGAGTTTTGTAAGTTTTCCGTTGTTTGATGAGTATTTCCTACATGCTTTACAAATTAGAAGGTGAATATTCAACTTGATTTTTTCCCATAATGAAGCTTCATCATATTGTGTTTTGTCACAGGTATGTGTTGCTTTGTCGCATGAGATTAACATTTTAAAACCTTTACCCATTATTCAATTAATTAAAACCATTTTTCTTCCATACAAGCAGCCAGTGATGTTCTGGCTCTGTGTATTATTACCCAAAGGTTAGACGCTGTGATATCCAATTCATTACAAATGGTTTCAGTATCATAACCCAATAATGTTTTCATTTTAAACACTTCAGCCTGTTTGGCTGGCAATTTACCAATACAATCATGTATGGCCAATCCTAGTTCTGTATTTTCTAAGTTGTCTTCTGCTGTTTTGTCAAAAGGATCTGCTACGCGTTGTTCTAACCAATCACCTTCATCTTCGCCATCAAAGCTCAAGTTCATTCGCACTTCAGCTTTTCCTTTTATTGAATTTATTTTGCGATAATGATCAATGATTTTTCGTTTTAAGATAGAAATGAGCCAAGTACGTTCACTGGCTTCACCTTTAAAGTTTTTCATGGATTTTAGGCCAGCAAAAAAAGTGTCTTGCACTAAATCTTGAGCAATCTCTCTGTCATTCACTCTTGTGATGGTGTAGTTAAAAAGGTAATCTGAATACAAATCGATCCACTTGTTGGGATTTATTTTGTGACCTGACATAGATGGCTGTTAAATTGCTCGTTTCAAAAATAGGATAAAAAAATGATTATTTAACTGAAGTAAACAAATAGAAATGTAATACTGAAATATGTCCAAAGCATTGAGAACAGAATGTGCATTGAAGTTTCAAATATTTTCCCTTTCCATAAGTGTTTTGAATAAACAAATAGCTGGAAAAACAATCTGATAAACCAGAAAAGACCTAGTCCTAATGAAATCTTTTTCCCAAGATTTGTGTTCATAAGTTCTGTTGAAGATGTTAAGCAAAGCAAACCCATTAAAAACACCGTAAATGCTATAAAGAATGTATGTGTAGTCATCATTTGTCGGTTGATTAGACTTAGGGAATTAAGTTCTTTTTCCCATTTAAAATATTTTGAAAAAAACACATGAATCAATGCTAAGAGGATTAAAAGGCTTCCTATTATTTTTAGATGAACAAGCATATTATTGATATATTAAAAGATTAAGGTATGCACTCAAAAATAGACATAAAAGGCGTAAATTTTGTTTCTTTGAAAGTGGAAAATCCAGCATTGTTAAAAGCCTTTTGCCATGTCTTTTTTGAAAAGAAATGAGTAAAACCAATTGAGAAAGCCAAAAAATTTGGGAAATCACGTAAATGCTCTACCATTACTACTTTTCCTTTGGGTTTACAGAGCCTGTTACATTCTTTTAAAAACTCTATTTTTTCTTCCTGTGACCTTATTTCGTGAGCTGCGGAAAGCAAAAAAACAACATCAACAGAATTATCCTTTAAAGGAATATGACTTGAGTTTATTTGTTGTGTGTTTGGGTATACTAAGCTTACTTTCCTGGCTCTAATAATTGCTTGTTCAGTATGCGTTTCAGCATTATAGAAATCAAATACTTTTAAATCAGATTTCGGAAAATTATTTTTAATGATATAGCTTGTTTCATCAAAGCCAGCATTGATATTTATTAGTTGCTGAGCGTTTGAATCTTCAAGGTTTAATTTTTTCAACCATCTAAAATCGTAATATCCTGAGAAATCATAAACATATGCCGAAACAATTAAAGGCATCAAAAGTCCGTAAACAAAAGCAATATTAATTAACCAGAATAGGGTGGTAGACCACTGAAATATTATATAACTGATTATTGTTAATGCCAAAAAGATTAATCCGTAAACATAAAAATGCCTGTTAAAACTTAAAATGTTTAAAACGCCTTGAAATTTCCTTCTTTTTAATTCCATAATTCTTTCCTTCCTTTTTTCCAATAATATGGTATGTTTTCAATAATGAATGCATTTGCCAAGGCAGTATCTTTCAGTTTTAGAGTCTTAATGAAACCTATGTGATAATTTGTGATTTTTACAGGTTTTGGTTTCCAATTTTGCCTTACG
>JAUIGO010000112.1 GCA_030429955.1 Bacteroidia bacterium | reverse complement strand
GACGATAAACTGCCAGCAGGGCATAAGAGCTCCATAGGGGCTACCTGTATTAAAACCATAAGTGTCAATAAAGTACGTATATTTGCAAACGGTAAAATTGATCTAAGTCAATAAACAATAGTCAAATCAATGAAATACCCCTATTTGTTTTTATCGGTTAACAAAGAAGGTAGTGAACCTACCTACTCGGTTACTCTGGGCAAATCTTAAGAGGTAGTTTCATCGCTGTTATACACTAATTTGATTTAGATTAAGTTTCTCTTTGATGTCCAAGGTAATGTAAATTTTATTTTGTGAGATTCAACCTATGTTAGGTCCAACAACTATGTCGTTAATAAAATGTCTTGTTAACACAATGCCTACTGGAATTGCAGCCTCGTTGCATGTGATCCCTGACCACATTAGCTACTCATTAATAGCCAAAGTACTCAACGTTGTTTTTAGAGAAGAACGACAACATCATGAGCTGGATTTTCTTGTTGGCAAATCGATCAAAATTGATGTGACAGATATTCGATTTAGTTTTGCTATTACGCTTGAAAATAATCAATTCGTTGTTACAAACTCATCCACCGCTGATACCGTGTTTAAAGGTGGTTTCAATAAGTTTGTACTACTTGCAGGACAACAGACTGACCCTGACATGCTTTTTTTTAACCGCGACCTAGTCATAAGTGGTAATACAGAATTGAGCTTAGAGGTTAAAGGGATAATCGAGAACTTCGACAGAAGCCGTCTTCCAAAACAACTCAATCAAATTCTAATTACTCACTGTCAACTGATCCTAGAATAAGGAACCACTAAGATGATTACTCTGACTGAATACTTTGAAACCGATCACAAGCGCTTAGATTTACTCTTAGCGCAATTTAAAAGCAACTTAGAAAATGATAAAACGCGGGCCATAGGGCTTTTTGAAGCATTTGAGAGTGGGCTTCGTAAACATATTTTGTGGGAAGAAAGCGTACTTTTTCCATTTTTTGAAAAAAAATCGCAGTTTAGTCATGGACCAACACATGTAATGACTAACGAGCATATCGAAATTTTACAGCTTGTATCACAAATCCAACATAGTTTAACTGACGAACCGAATAAATCCCATGTTCTCTTCGAAGAGTTAGTGAATTTACTCACCAAACATAACCATAAAGAAGAGAATATATTATACCCATTGGTAGACCAAAATGCGTCTGAAACAGAGCGTTCACTTATGTTTATGATAATGGAAACGGGCCAAGTTGCTTAGCTGTTGTCAATCCCCATTGACGCAAGCATTCAATGGGGAATCGGTGTTAACTTTTCATTAAAAAAGCGTCTTAGCTAGCCACAAGTTCAACAGGGTTATGTTTTCGGTCAAATACAACATAGCGCGCAATATTTTGCCCACTCATCACATCATTCGTCATCTTAGTTAAGTAAGGCTCAGCATCTTCAGAGGTTGGCGGCTCACCTTTATCACCACTTAAACTTGCGATAAACATAAAATCCCAGTTTTTCGCAATTTCATCGGCTTCTTTTACCAAGTCATCAAAGGCATTTATATCTGAAGGCAGTTTGTCTACACACATTACTGGTGTAATGGTACCTTTTTGCTGACTTTTATTTTTTTTACTCTCACTGCTTACTTCTGCAAACAAGAAAAGTAAACGTTGTGGATCGGGTTGTTCATTAGCCATTTCGACTAAATCTGAAAGTTTTGAGATCATAGCTTAAACCTAGTTAGGGATACTTGGAAAATAGTATTGATCTGGTTAAGAATTTAAATACTCCTAAATGGGTAATCATAAGTTCAAAACAGGTAAATAAGTCTTTTAAATAAAGTTTAGTTGTTCATGGGATGAACAATCTTGAAATGACTTTTATATCACGCTAAGTTAAATTTCATTTTTCTATAATCATATTCATCCTAATGACTACACAAACTTACTTCTGCGGTATCAAACTGACACTGCCATCTGATGAAGAAAGACGAGCGCTGAAGCAACGCGTTTTAGACGCTAGAAAAGAAA
>JAUIGO010000012.1 GCA_030429955.1 Bacteroidia bacterium | reverse complement strand
ATGTACACAGAATAGGAAGAACAGCAAGAGCTGGCAATAAAGGCGTTGCCTATTCGTTTTGTGGTGCAGATGAAAAAAGTTACATAAAAAGCATACAACAGCTTATCAATTTGCAATTAGATGTTATTGAAGACCATCCTTATCCATTAGATCCAAAGGCAAAACCAATAGTGCATAAGTCTAAAACACCAAAAAGCAAGCACAAAAAAGGACGTAAAAGCGAAGCTTCAAAAAAGAAAAAGAAGCGTTGGTATTAGTTTTTATTATCTTTAAAAAAACTAACTAACATGGCGACCAACTTTATCCCTTCAAAATCATTGTTCTTTTTGTTTTTGATGCTATTTAGCATTCATATACAAGCACAACAAACACAAACCGATAGTTATACTCGATATGAGTTATTGGATCCTGAAACGCAATCCTTCCGTATTATTTATGATGTAAGCGCCACAACAGCTGGTGCCAAATACTATTGGAATACCTTAAGACGTGGTAGTGACCATACCGTTGATAAAGTTTGGGATTTATACTCTGGAAAAGAACTTAAATGGAAAATTGTAGACAATAAAGTTGCCAAGCAAAATGGACTAACTGATGCATCTGAAGACACAGATTATCTTCAAGTAACCTTAGCAAGACCAGTCCCTGAGGGTGGACAAGCTCGAATTCGTATTGATAAAACCTATAAAGACACTGCCAGTTATTTTAAAGACGGAACATCAATTGTTTTCTCGCGTACCTTAGGTATTAAACGCAATAGCATAGTATTACCAAAAGATTATGAATTGACACATTGCAACTTTCCTTCACAAGTTGATCTTACAGATGATGCTCGTATAAAAATTAGTTTTTTAAATACTGGCCCAACTGCTGTACCTTTAATTATAAAAGCCAAGCCATTAGCAAATAATGTTACTGTTAAATTGCCAAAAGAAGACCCTTACAAGCCAGGCACTGGAACAACAAGAGATCAATCTAAAGCAAGATTAGGTTATACATTCAGCGAACGCGCTTTTCAAGATCGCGATATTGTTTATTTTTTACAACAGCCGGAAACACATTCGTTTTTATTGTATCACGACTATACCGAAACACGCACAGGAATGGATCGCTACTTAAATATTGTGCGCACAGGAAGCAAAGCGTCAAACCCTTCTGCAATTATTTTAGATACTGGAGAACAACTTAAAGTAGAATCGTTTATTGGTGATGCTATTACAAAGCGTGGTATTGACATCAATACTGAAGTAAAACCTGATACTGAAGTGGTTACCATCTGGTTTGATCCAGTAAAAGAAGGTGAATCAAAACGCTTACGCATTACTGAAACGTACACAGACCCAAATCGTTATGTCGTTTACAAAGATCAATTGGTTTGGGACAGGAGTTTCGGTCGTAACCGAAATACAGTTGTATTGCCAGAAGGTTGGTTTTTAACAACATCGTCTATTCCTGCAGTAATTAGTCAAAACGAAAACGGATTAACCTCACTACGTTTTGTGAATGATCGGCCAGATAACATTGATGTATTTATTAAGGCACAACGAAAAAATTAGAACAACACAATACTATTAAACCTAAACGAAACTTTAAAACAAACTATCCGAATATTTCCAAATCATCATTTCTCAGTATTAATGATTAACAGCTATAAACATTTGTTTCTTTAAAATTCAACCTATGTATTTGGATAAAAAGGTGTTGGTATTGATTAATTGCTTAATTTTATTCCAATAGCATATTCAAAATCAAACGGTTAATGGCTGTTTTAAAAATTCCATTCTATGAGAAAAGAGAAAATAAAGCCATTGGTTAAAGGGTTTTTGAAACATAAACTTCTAAAAAAATTCTTACCGAAACGACCAACTGGAGGTGGTGGTGGCAATACCACTAATACTAGATATTGTTATACAGTATGGATGCGCCATTTAAAAAACTTATCGGAGTTTAGTAATGAAGTTCCAAAAGTTGTTGCTGAATTTGGACCAGGTAACTCACTTGGTAGCGGTTTGGCCGCTTTGCTCTCTGGAAGCGACAAAATATATGGCTTCGATGTTGTTAAATATTGGGATTCAGACAGAAACTTAAGAATTTTTGATGAATTAGTTGAATTGTTTAAAGCACGAACTGATATACCAAACCAAACCGAATTTGATAAAGTAAACCCAATACTCGACGATTATAAGTTTCCTTCTCACATACTCACTCAAGAAGTTTTAAAAAAATCTCTTGCTCCAGAAAGAATTGAAACCATTCGTAATGAAATAAAGAACATTGACAATCCAGATAACAAATTTATTAAATTTCAAATTCCTTGGAATAACACTTCAATTGTTAACAAAAACTCTGTCGATTTTATTTTTTCACAAGCCGTTTTAATGCACATTTACGAATTAGACAATACCTATGAAGTCATGAGAGATTGGTTAAAACCAAGCGGATTTATGTCTCATACCATTGATTTTAAATGCATAAACACCATAAGCATTTGGAATGGTCACTATACTTTTAGTGAATGGGAATGGGAACTCATTACTGGTGGAAAAAACGAAATGATAAGTCGTTTTCCTTGCTCTAAACACATTAATTTACATCATAAACACCATTTTAAAATTTTAAAAAAATTCGTAGAAAAAAAGGAAAACATCTTATCAAAGAGCGATCTTGCAAAGCGTTTTAAAGATTTAAGCCAAGATGATTTAACCACAAGTGGTATATTTATTTTATCACAGAAAAACTAATGAATTTTGAACCTAAAAATAAATGATATGAAAAAAGTGACAGTCTTATTGATTTCTTTTGCTGTTTATTCAATGACCTTAAGTGCTCAGTCCAATAACTATTCAAACAAAGTAAAAACTTTAGAAAGCACGCTTTCTACACTTTATGGTGTAATTTCTGGTGAAAAAGGTCAAGAAAGAGATTGGGAACTCTTTAAATATTTGTTTCATTCAGAAGCTAAGTTAATTCCTTCAGGCAAAAATGCTGAAGGCATTCATACTGCAAGATTTATGACACCTGATGATTATATTAAAAGCTCAGGAAAATGGCTTATTGAAAATGGTTTTTTTGAAAAAGAAATACACAGATCTGTAAACACCTTTGGAAATATAACTCAAGTTTTTAGTACTTACGAATCTTTTAGAAGCGAAGCCGATACAAAACCTTTTATGAGAGGCATTAATAGTATTCAATTACTAAATGATGGTGAGCGTTGGTGGATAATTAATATTTATTGGATGCAAGAATCCGATGAAAATCCCATTCCAAAACAATATTTACCTCAAAATTAATATCCATTATTACATATTTTTGTTACTATGGTAAAAACACGAATATTAAATTTATCACGTATTGAAACTCTACAAATAATAGCATGAACGTCGCAGAACAACTTAAAAAAAATAAATTTGTTTTTCAATCGTTGCTTGAAGGTGTTCAATCAGAGCTTATTACTTGGCGACCACGACCAGACAAATGGTGCTTGTTGGAAATTGTTTGCCATTTGTATGATGAAGAGCAATTTGATTTCCGATTTAGAGCACAATGGGTTTTAGAGCAACCTAACACACAACCTCCCCCTTTTAATCCAATAGGTTGGGTTACAGATCATAAGTATATGGACCAGAATTATGATGACATGGTCAAAACGTTTTTATCTGAAAGAGACGCATCTATAGCCTGGTTACAAGATTTAAAAAATCCAAACTGGGACAACTATTACATACATCCAAAGCTAGGAAAAGTAACAGCAAAACACTATTTAGACAATTGGTTAGCGCACGACTATTTGCATGTAAGGCAAATAATAAAACAGAAATTTGATTTTTTAACCAGCCAAACCAATGAAAATTTGGAATATGCTGGGATTTGGTAATATTTTAATGGTTTGTATGTTCAAAAAAAAATATCGAAATTCGTTCATGAATGATAATAAACACGTTATCTCTTTAATTAAATATTGAAATCTACTAATGTAGATTCAACCGATAGCCTAACTTTTAAAAATAAAAACAATAGAATGAGAAAAATAATTTTGTTAGCATTTACTCTGAATTTATTTTTATCACTAAACAACTGTACTAGTGAAAGTAATATTAGCAATGAAAATCTAGATTGTATTAATGAAATATTTGAAGGAAATTTAATATTAGAGAGTCAAGAAGATGTCAATTCATTAGGAAGTAACTGCTACACTTCTATAAATGGTTCTTTAATTCTTAGTGGGGCAATTAATGACATTAGTAATTTGGAAAATATTACAATAATAAATGGAAGCCTATCAATTTATAATACCGATTTACAAAGTTTAGTGAGTTTACAAAATTTAAATTTCGTAGAATCTATAGTATTTGATAATAATAATAACTTACATGACATTACATCATTAAATAATATTACATCAGTTAGTGAAATAAATATTTCGAATAATAATTCATTAACAAACTTAACAGGGCTTAATAATATTACTAGAATAGAAGAAGATTTAAGTTTCTCTGGTAACGAACAACTAAATAATTTAATTGGATTAAATGGGTTGGTAAATATTGGTGGAAATTTAATTCTTTCAGGAAGTTATTTAAAAAACTTAGAAGGTTTAGAAAGTCTTGAATCTATTGTAGGTTATTTTGGTGTTGGAGGTAATACCTTATTAGAAAATTTAGATGGTCTTCAAAATCTTTCATCTGCTGGCGCCTTATTTTTTCATACTAATACTGGACCAAATATGAATGCTCTTATAAATATTGATGGACTAGAAAGTTTAGAAACTACGTCAGAAATTTTCATATCCAATAATTTTCAATTAAAAAGTATTGAAGGTTTAAAAAATGTAAAATCAACTATAAATTCACTCAATATATTAAACAATTTTTCTTTGATTAATCTAGATGGCTTAGAAAATATTACACGAATAGAAAATGAGCTTGAAATTCATCAAAATTATGAATTAACTGATTTAGAAGGTTTACAAAATATAAATTTCGTAGGCGAAATTATTGACATCTATGGTAACAATTTAATAACCAATTTAAATCCTTTATCTAATATTTCATATCTTAATTCATCTATAAATATTGGAGCAAATGAATCATTAATTGATTTATGTGGCATTCATCAGTTGGTTGTAAATATTTATGCCAATTATAATGATCAATATATAGAACTTAGTAATAATGGTTTCAACCCAATAGATATTACTGATTTTGTCAACGGCAATTGTAGTTTATAATGAATTTTTTTTATAACAATAAAATAAATTGAATTGGATAATCATGAAAAAAGTAACTTCAGTTGAAGAGTATATAGAGACCAACGAACATTTTGGTGAAGCCTTAACATTGCTTCGCAATATTATAAACAAAACCGAGCTTAATGAAGCCATTAAATGGAGTGCTCCTGTATATGATCTGGATGGTAAAAATGTAGTTGGTTTAGGCGCTTTTAAAAATCATTTTGGCATCTGGTTTTTCAATGGTGTCTTTTTAAAGGATGAACACAAGCTATTGGTAAATGCACAAGAAAAAACCAAAGCTTTAAGGCAAATGCGTTTTGAATCTATTAATGATATTAATAAAGATATGGTTTTGGCTTATGTAAAAGAAGCCATAGACAACCAAAAAGCTGGTAAAGAGATAACGCCAGACCGAAGTAAAAAGAAAACCATTATTCCGCCAGAGTTAAAAGCAGAATTAGATAAAGATAAAGCGCTTCATTCAAGTTTTAACGATTTATCACCTTCAAAACAACGAGAATATTGTGAGCATATCGCAACAGCAAAACGCGAACCAACCAAACTAAGCCGATTAGAAAAAATAAAACCAATGATATTGCAAGGTGTTGGCTTACATGATAAGTATAAGAATTGCTAGATGACTGATGACAAAACTAAAAAAGCTTCAAAAGAATAATCCTTTGAAGCTTTTTTTATAATAAAGTGTGTTTATTATTTTTTTACAGCTGGTGCATTTAGCTTTTTGCTCATCTCCATTGAAATGGCTGAACGTTCAAATTTAATTTTTCCAGCTTGAGTTTCTATTACACAAGCCTGATCTGTAAGTTCAAATATTTTGCCATGCATTCCGCTTTTGGTAATCACATTGTCACCTCTTTTTAGTTCGGCTGCAAATTTCTTTTCTTGTTTAGCACGTTTCATTTGTGGTGCAATCATAAAGAAATACACAACAGCAAACATTAAAATAAAAGGCGCAAATTGTCCTAATCCTTCCATTAAATAGTATTAGTTGTGATTATGACCTTCGTGACCTGGCTGTGTACTAGTCTTAACTGGCTGAGTAGATCCTGCTGGTAAAGCTTGCATTGATGGTGTAGCACCATTTTTTACAAAAGCTTTAATTTTAACAGTTTCTTTTCCAGACTCAGTGTTTGAAGTAACAGTAACTGTTTTTGATGTGTTACCATTTCCTTTACCATTAAACTTAACAGTAAATTGCGCAGAAGCTCCTGGAGCTAAAGGTTCTTTACTCCAATCTTCTGGTACAGTACAACCACAGGTACTTTTAATATCTGTAATTACCAATGGCGCTTTACCAGTATTTGTGTAAGAAAACACTGTTTCAACTGGTGTACCATCTTCAATCTCACCAAAATCGTGCTCAGACTTATCAAAAGTAAGAACAGGGAAGTCAACATTTACAGCATCTCTATCAGCTGCCTGCGTAATGTTTTCAGACTTAATTTTTGTAGTTGCATCTTCTTTACAAGAGGTAAAGACAACCATACATAATGCAGATAATCCTAAAATTATTTTTTTCATGTCATTCATTTTTAGTCGTTTATCAAAGACAAACATTTGGGTTATTATTTAAATTTCGGTTATTTTCAGGGTATAAATGTAATAAAAAAAAAATTACATCAATCCTCTTCCTATTTTATTTAACGTTCCTTTATCATTATATTCCTTTACAAGCTTGTCTAAAACGCCATTAATAAATACGCTGCTTTTAGGTGTTGAATACTCTTTTGCAACCTCAATATACTCATTAATGGTAACCTTTACAGGAATTGAAGGAAACTTCTGAAACTCACAAATTGCCATTTGCAATAGCACAAAATCTATGTTGGCTATGCGGTCTTTGTCCCAGTTTTGGGTCTTTTCTTGGATTTCTTCAGAAAATGCAGATAAATTTAGGATGGTTTTCTTTAAAAGCTCTACTGCAAATGCTTTATCATCATCGTCTTTTATCAGTTTTGGTATAAAATGACTTTCGCTAGAAGTCGCTTTATTCTTTCTCAAAAGCTTTACTATTGCTGTATTTACAACTGGTAAATCATCAACCCAAGTAATGTTTTTATCTTCCAGATAATCATACAACTTTTCATTTGGAGCAACTATTTCTTTAAAAAAATCAACAACAAAGAGTTTATCTTCTTTAAATGTAGATGTCTTGGTTGCCATATAGTCCTTATACAACTCACTAGACATTAAAGCTTTAAAAATAACGTCTACATATTCACTATCAAGGTCCCAATTATTGATTTTTCGTTTTTCTAACGATTCCTTTATTAGCGCATTGTTCTTGAGCTGAAGTAATACTTCGTTATTAATAAATTTTTTATTGGGATTTTTATCTTCTGAAGTTGCTAAGTGCTTTTTCTGAGATTTATCAAGGTGAGATTCTGCTTTTTTTTGAACTTCTATCAAAAGAGAGATAAGAATAAAGTACAGATCTAACATACTATCAATGCTTTTTAGCAAAAACCGTTCGTTTTTTTGTAAGTCATCACTTTCATTGCCATTAAAGGCATATATAATTTGCATTACTTTGATACGAATGTGTCGTCTATTAAGCATATTAAAGAACTTTATGAATCCAATTATTAAGGCGAAAAACGTTCGTCTTTCGCCTTGCAAAAATAAGATTATTTTTATATTTTATTAAGAATTGGCTTTTTTTCGCTCTTCTATTCTATTCTTAGCAATATTAACCGCTGCATGATTAGTGGTGATGCCATTTTTAGCAGCACTTTCTAATATTTCAATGGTAGTATTGTATATATTTTCTGTTTTACGCATTATTTCTTGCTTATCATATCCTTCAAGCTCTGCATAAACGTTAATAATACCTCCTGCATTAATTAAGAAATCTGGTGCGTATACAACGCCTCTTTCTTGTAAAATTGCTCCATGTTTATCTTCGGTAGCCAATTGGTTGTTTGCTGCGCCAGCAATTATCTGAGCTTTTATCTTATAAATGGTTTCGTCGTTTATGGTAGCTCCCAATGCACAAGGCGAATAAATATCCATTTTCTCTGAATAGATATCATTTCCTGTATAAATGGTAGCACCATATTTCTGGCTTACTTCACTTAACCTTTCTGGATTAATATCAGCAATTACAACCTTTGCACCTTCGTTGGTTAAGTGTTCAACCAATGATTCGCCAACATGGCCAATACCTTGAACATAAACTACTTTATCTTCTAAAATATCACTTCCAAATTTAAATTTTGCTGCGGCTTTCATTCCCATATAAACACCATAAGCAGTTATTGGCGAAGGGTTTCCTGCACCTCCTTTGTCTTCAGATATTCCTGTAACATAAGGTGTCACTTCACGTACCAAATCCATGTCGGCAGTTTCCATACCTACATCTTCAGCAGTTATATACTTCCCACTTAGGGAGTGCACAAATTCACCAAATTTTTTCATTAACTCTGGTGTTTTTTGAGTTTTGGCATCACCTATAATAACGGCCTTTCCTCCACCTAAATTTAGTCCAGTAATGGCTGCTTTGAAGGTCATTCCTCTAGACAGTCTTAATACATCATTTAAAGCCTCCCATTCATTGGCATAATTCCACATTCTGGTACCACCTAAAGCTGGTCCTAAAACCGTATTATGTATTCCAATTATTGCCTTTAAACCTGTATCTTTGTCGTTGCAAAAAACAACCTGTTCGTGATTATCAAAAGAAAGTTGTCCAAAAACTGGATCAGCTTTTTTTATTTCAGCGGCTTTAATAACGTCTAATGTCATTTAAAATATGGTATTTGAATAGTTTTGTTTATTAGGAATCGTCCAATAACAGCGTGCAAAATTAACAGATTATTAGAGTATTTACAACAAAATAGATTATAAATTGCGATACTGTTAACAAGTTATATATTGACTAAATTTTATAAATGAAAGAATTACAGCATATTAACAAGTACTTTTACAAGTATAGATACAGCCTTTTATTTGGAGTGTTAATTACCATAGCAGCAAAAATATTTGCACTATTTACTCCTAGACTAGTTGGTAAGTCCATTACAGTGATTTCACAGAATGTACAAGGCGAGCTTTCAGATGCGTTGTTTAAGTCAGAGTTGCTAAAAAATATCCTTTACTTAATTGGCGCAGCAGTAATAGCTGGAATCCTAACCTTTTTAATGAGACAAACCATTATTAAGGTATCTCGTTTGGTTGAATTTGATCTGAAAAATGAAGTCTATCAACAATACCAAAGGCTTTCGCTTAATTTCTATAAGAAAAATAGAACAGGTGATTTAATGAACAGAATAAGCGAAGATGTTGGTAAAGTACGTATGTATGTTGGGCCAGCAATCATGTACACCTTGAACATGATTACGTTATTTATTGTGGCTATATTTTATATGTTTAACAAAGCTCCAACATTGGCTTGGTACACAATCATGCCATTGCCAATACTCTCAATAACAATATACCTCTTAAGCAAGCAAATACACAAACGAAGCACTATTGTACAACAATATCTATCAAAGCTTTCAACGTTTGCTCAAGAATCATTTAGTGGTATTTCTGTTATAAAGGCTTATGGTGTTGAAGCGCAAACCAACATTGCCTTTCATGAATTATCTAATCAGAGTAGGCAAAAACAAATTAACTTAACCCAAGTGCAAGCATTGTTTTTTCCAATGATGATATTACTTATTGGTGTGAGTAACCTACTGGTAATTTACATTGGAGGATTGCAATATATTAATGGTGAAATTACAGATTTTGGTACCATTGCAGAATTTATTATCTATGTAAATATGCTTACTTGGCCTGTTGCTATTTTAGGTTGGGTTACATCTATTGTGCAACAAGCAGAGGCTTCTCAGAAAAGAATTAATGAGTTTTTAAAAGAAGAGCCTCAAATAAAAAATACGGTTGAGCTACCTACTGAAATTCATGGAGATATTGAATTTAAAAATGTATCCTTTACTTATGAGGACACCAACATACAAGCACTTAAAGATGTTAGTTTTACTGTAAATCATGGTGAAACATTGGCTATTCTTGGAAAAACAGGCTCTGGAAAATCTACGGTTTTGGATTTAATTGGTAGGCTCTATGACATAGACAAAGGCTCTATTACCATTGATGAAAAACAAATAACTGATATAAACCTTAACAGTTTGAGAGAAAGTATTGGCTACGTACCTCAAGATGCTTTCTTATTTTCGGATTCAATTAAAAACAACATCAAATTCGGACTTATTGACGCTACAGACGACGATGTTATAATGGCTGCCAAAAATGCTGTTGTACATAAAAACATAATGAAATTTGGCAAAGGTTACGAAACGGTTCTTGGAGAAAGAGGCATCACACTTTCTGGTGGGCAAAAACAACGTGTCTCTATTGCTAGAGCCATAATAAAAAACCCGAAATTACTTTTATTAGACGACTGCTTATCTGCAGTTGACACAGAAACCGAAGAAAAAATACTAAAAAACCTCGCCAAAGTATCAAAAGACAAAACCACCATCATAGTAAGTCACAGGATTTCTTCTGCCAAAAATGCTGACAAAGTTATTGTTCTTGAAGATGGAAAAGTGATTCAACAAGGCACACATGACACACTTGTAAATATTGATGGTTATTACAAAGAGCTTTATCTTAATCAAATTAGTGAAAGTTCAAATCTAAATTAATTCAAGAAATTATCGCTTTGCATTAAAACCATAAAATTGCCAAGAGCGAAAAGAAATGATAGATTTAGTTGGTTGCTATATATTTTTTTTAGATTTTTGAGTTTCAAAATTTAAAAACACATTAACAATACGACTATGAACAATAATGATATGATGGAGAAAGAAGAAATTTTTTCGAAGGTATTAAGAGCAGGAAGACGCACCTATTTTTTTGATGTAAGAGCAACTAAAGCTGGTGATTATTACCTTACAGTTACAGAAAGTAAAAAATTTACAAATGACGATGGTTCATTTCATTACAAAAAACACAAAATCTATCTATATAAAGAGGATTTCTCTGAGTTCAACAGTATTTTAGCTGAAATGACAGATTATATCTTTGACGAAAAAGGAGAAGAAGTCATTAGCGAACGTCACCAGAAAGATTTCAAAAAAGAAGATTTTAACGACTCAGAATCTTCAGATAACGCCACAACTTCACCTGAAAGTTTTACAGATGTTAATTTTGAAGACATATAAATCTTAATAAAGTCTTAAAAAACACAAAACCGATACAAATACGTATCGGTTTTTTTATATTTATACTTTAACTAACCGAACACATGAAAAAACTATTATTCTGCTTAATCATAAGCACCTTTGCACAAGCCCAAGAGAAAATTGATTTATCGTATTATTTGCCTCAAAATGTCACCTACAACCAAAATATCCCAACACCTGAAAGTATTGTTGGTCACCAAGTTGGCGAATGGCACATTACACATGATAAGCTTGCACAATACATGTACGCTCTAGCTGATGCTTCAGATAGAATTACCATTGAAAACAGAGGAACTACGTTTGAAGGAAGACCACTTTTATTGCTTACGATAACCTCACCAAAAAATCATCAAAACATAAGTACTATTCAAAAAGCACACATGGAAGGCACAGAAAATAATGATGCCAATGCTACCAATAGACCTATTGTGGTTTACCAAGGGTTCTCTATTCATGGTAATGAACCAAGTGGAGCCAATGCAGGACTTCTAGCTGCTTATTATTTAGCGGCTGCTCAAGGAAGTGAAATAGACAAAATGCTTGACAATACAGTGGTCTTGTTTGACCCTTCTTTTAATCCTGATGGTTTGCAACGTTTTGCTTATTGGGCAAACACAAATAAGAGTATCAACTTAAATCCAGATCCAAACGATAGAGAATATGATGAAGTATGGCCAGGAGGACGAACCAACCACTATTGGTTTGATATGAACAGAGATTGGTTGCCAGTTCAGCTTCCAGAATCTCGTGCAAGATTGGAAACCTTTCATAACTGGTATCCAAATATATTAACAGACCATCACGAAATGGGAACCAACTCTACATTCTTTTTCCAACCTGGAATTCCATCTAGAACCCATCCCCTTACCCCAAAATTAAATCAAGAATTAACAGCGAAAATTGGAAACTATCATGCTAAGGCCTTAGATAAAATAGGTTCATTTTACTACACCGAAGAGAATTATGATGATTTCTATTACGGAAAAGGTTCAACCTTTCCAGATATTAATGGAAGTATTGGAATTTTATTTGAACAAGGCAGCTCTCGAGGTCACCTTCAGGAAAGCGACAATGGAATCTTGACCTTCCCATTTACTATTCGCAACCAGTTTACTGCTGCCTTATCAACATTGGAAGCTGCTCAAAATATGAGAGAAGAATTGTTAACTTATCAAAACAACTTCTTTAAAAATGCTAGAAATGAAGCAGCTAAAGAAGCTAATAAAGCTATTGTGTTCGGTGACGAAAAAGATGCTGCTAAAACCTATCATTTAGCCGAAATATTAAAACGGCATAAAATAAAATTCCATGAAGTAAAAGAAGATTTTACAGCTAATGGAAAACGTTTCAAAAAAGGATACAGTTACATAGTTCCAAAAAACCAAAAACACACACGTTTAATTAATGCTATGTTTGAAAAGCGTACTACCTTCCAAGACAGTTTGTTTTATGATATTTCTGCTTGGACCTTTCCATTAGCATTTAATGTTGACTATGCCGAAGGTGTTTCAACTAGTAATGCTGGAGCAGAAGTGACCGATTTACAACATAAAGCTGGAGGTGTTTCTGGTATGAGTAATTATGCTTACCTCATGGAATGGCACGAATACTACACCCCAAAACTGCTTAATCAATTACTTAATGATGACTTAAGAGCTAAAGTTGGCATGCAACCTTTTAGCTTAAATGGTATAAGCTATGATTACGGAACTATTATGATTCCAGTTCAAAATCAAAAAATGAATGCTTCTGAACTGCATACCTATTTAATAAAATTAGCTAAAGAAAGCCATGTAACCCTTAATGCGGTTAACACTGGTTTAACTCAAGGAATTGATCTTGGCAGTAACCAATTTAGAGCTTTAACAGCTCCAAAAATTGCTTTATTGGTTGGTGATGGTATATCTAGTTATGATGCAGGAGAAATCTGGCACTTATTTGATACACGCTATGACATAACTGTAACCAAACTTGACACCAAAAATATAGGTTGGGCAGATTTAAGCAGATACAATACCATTATTGTACCTAGTGGAAGATTAGACGATAGCGCTTCAAAGAAAATGAAAGAATGGGTTCAGAATGGTGGAACTCTGATTGCTTATAAAAGCGCCTTGAACTGGTTAAACTCCAAAGAATTAGCAAAGCTTGATTTTAAGAAAATGGAACTGGTTGGTAAAAATATTTCTTTTGAACAGCGAGGTGATTTTAGAGGTGCCCAAGTAATTGGTGGTGCCATTTTTGAAGCAGAGACTGACAGATCACATCCTATAAACTTTGGTTATAAAAATGACAAAATTTCGTTGTTCAGAAACACAACCCTTTTTATGAAACCAGATAAGAATAGTTATAACAACCCAATTCAATACACAAAACGACCAATTGTAAGTGGTTATATCTCTAAGCAAAATTTAGACAGTATTGGCAACACTGTGCCATTACAAATTAAAGGTTTGGGTCGTGGAAATGTTGTTGCATTTACAGATAACACCAACTTTAGAGCGTTTTGGTATGGAACAAATAAGTTGTTAATGAATGCTATTTTCTTTAGAGACGAATTATAATTTAACAGCGAATAAGGCTATCAGTAAAACAGCTGCTAAATAAATTAATCCAAAAGTTAAAGATGAAAGCCATGTTATAATTAACATTGAAAAAATTAAATAAAGAGGAACCAGAGTTAAAGCTATTGCAAAACGAAATGTCGCTATAAACTCTGGTTCGTCTATTTTAGGCTTGACTAAAAATTTCCAAATAAGAAAAGGAATAAAAATTGAAACAATCAAAAGTGTTTTGAACACTGACTTTACAAACTGAGTATTCCTTTTTGGTCGTTCTGTACAGTTTTTAAAATTGGATTGTATGCAAGCATTCACTGCTTTGGGATCTAAATAGTTGACATTTAAAGCATCTAACCTCTCTAATGTACTTTCATAATTATCTTCAGGAATATGAGTAGTCAATTCAGACAACTCTGTTTTAATACGTTCTTTCAAATGAACTACAGCATCATTTCTGTTGTCAGAAACAAAATCTTTAGCAGAAATAGGTGCTCCAAAATACATGGCAGCACTATCAGGAAATCCAGCTGCATTTACAAAATTGAGTCCTACAGGAACCAACTGAATATCTAAATCTGGATAGGTGTCAAGCGTATCAAAAACGATTCGTGTAAAGCCTTTACTTAAGGGTCGCACACGTCTTGCTAAATTGTGACTGCCTTCAGGAAAAATCACAACAGCTTCTTTATCGTGGAGCACTTTGGTACAAGTTTCAAAAATGGCATTGTTGTTTGTTAAGTTACTCCAACCATCACGTATACGATAGACAGGAAGCATTTGTAAACTCTTCAGCAATTTACTCACCATTGGGTTTTTAAACACTGCTGCACGAGTCAGAAAATAGGAAAACCTTCCACATTTGGTAGCAATTAGTAAAGCATCCAACAACGCATTCTGATGATTTCCTAGGAGTAAAACCGCTTTGTTTTTTGGTACATTCTCTACACCTATAACATCTACTTTTTTAAAATAAAAGAACATACCTATGCGTAAATAGGTTCGTACACTATGCAGCCAAAGTTTCTTCAATAGATGTGCTTTTTTGTTTAGACCAATAGGTTGCTAACAGCAATCCTGAAATAATATGCCAAATTCCCCAAAATGCAGCTAATATAGCCATACCTCCTAATCCATTAAAGAACGTAAAAATAAGCAGCAATCCTAAACCTGAATTCTGAATTCCAGTTTCAATTGCTAAGGTTTTCTGATTTTTTAAGGACAAGCCAAAGCCTTTAGCTACAAAGAAGCCTAATAATATAGCCAATAGATTATGCCCAATGCCAATATACAAGACATGATGAATGTAGTCATTAAATATATCCAGATTATTAGAAAATGCGATAATCACAATAGCGACAAATACAATAATAGATAGTGGTTTTAATAACTTAGAAAGTTTTATGGCTAATACTTCATTTTTATGTCGCAAAAGCATACCTAATACTAATGGTATTCCTAAAATCATTAGCACAACTTTCACTAGCTCTAAAGGTGCAATGGCAACGGTTTTTAAAATCTCAGAAGTTGGTTCATACAAATTTCCATAAAACTGAAAATTAAAAGGTGTCATAAACATAGCCAAAAAGGTAGCAAATGCGGTTAAGCTTACAGACAAAGCCGTATTCCCTTTTGCCAAATGCGTCATAAAGTTAGAGATATTGCCTCCAGGACAAGCCGCAACCATCATCATACCTAAAGCAATGCTTGGTTGTGGTTTGATGAGAATAACCAAACCAAAGGTGAGTAAAGGCAACAAAATAAATTGAGATAAAACGCCTATTAAAACCAATTTGGGTTGTTTAAATAGTCTTTTAAAATCGTCCATTTTAATCCCTAAAGCAACGCCAAACATAACAACTGCAAGTGCAATGTTCAGTACCCAAAGTCCGCTACTATCAAAATTTATTTGAACATTATCAAGTTCTTCCATAAACCTAAGATACTGTTGAACCGTTTTTCACCTTATGTTCAGGTTTGAGTAAAATAACGTCTTTCCCATCAACAGCTCCCATTACCAAACACTCGCTCATAAAATTGGCTATTTGTTTCTTAGGAAAATTAATGGTAGCAATAATTTGCCTACCTAAAAGTTCTTCTTTAGTGTAAATGGTTGTGATTTGTGCCGAAGATTTTTTGATGCCTAAATCTCCAAAGTCAATGGTTAGTTGATAGGCTGGATGTCTAGCCTTCGGAAAATCATCAACCTCAATAATGGTTCCAATACGTAAATCTACCTTTGTAAAATCTTCAAAGTTTATAGTTGTACTCATTTATAATATTAGTTAGTTTGAAGTTGAATATATAAATTTTAATTAATAATAAAAGGTTCTGCTTTCGATTCTTTATTTTTGATTGAATTTAAAAATTTCTCATTTTGGCACAAACACCTTCCAATATGTTACCTCTTGGTACTGTTGCACCAAACTTCGAATTAACAAACACTATTGACAACCAACTTGTTAACTTACAAAAAAGCAAAGGTGACAATGGAACTGTGATTATGTTCATCTGCAACCACTGTCCTTTTGTGATTCATGTTAACGAAGCTCTGGTAGCCATAGCTACTCATTATCAAAAAGAAGGTATCAATTTTATTGCTATTTCCAGTAATGATGCTATTAAGTATCCACAAGATGCTCCAGATAAGATGAAGACTCATGCTTTGAGTAACAACTATCCTTTCCCTTATTTATATGACGAATCTCAAGACATCGCTAAGGCTTATGATGCAGCTTGCACTCCAGATTTATATGTATTTAATGCCCATTTAAAATTGGTTTATCGTGGTCAGTTAGACGATTCTCGACCAGGAAACAGCATTCCTGTAACTGGAAATGATTTAAGACATGCCTTGGAGTGCCTATTGAACAACACCGAAAATACTAAACCACAAAAACCAAGCATTGGTTGTAATATTAAGTGGAAAGAATAAGAATCATACACAACTTTTCACTTAATTTGTAGCTTACAATACCAAAATGAAACGAGACAAAAAGCAAGCAGCCCTTGGGTTTATATTCATCACCATGCTTGTTGATGTTATTGGTTGGGGAATCATCATTCCTGTCATTCCAGCACTCATTGAAGAACTCATTCAAGGTGATTTAAGTGAAGCCGCAAAAGTTGGTGGATGGCTCACCTTTGCTTATGCCATTGTGCAATTTATTTTTGCTCCAATAATTGGAAATCTGAGTGATAAATTTGGTCGTCGACCTATCATTTTAGTATCCCTTTTCGGGTTTTCATTAGATTATCTCCTACTCGCATTTTCACCAACCATAACTTGGTTGTTTATTGGTAGAATTATTGCAGGGATCACTGGAGCTAGTATTACTACAGCAAGTGCTTACATTGCAGATATTAGCACACCTGAAAACAGAGCCAAGAATTTTGGTCTTATTGGTGCTGCATTTGGTTTAGGGTTCATCATTGGTCCAGTCATTGGTGGCTTATTAGGTCAATATGGTTCAAGAGTTCCGTTTTATGCCACAGCTATTTTATGCATGCTTAACTTTTTATATGGTTATTTTATTTTACCTGAATCACTTCCGAAAGAAAACCGAAGAGACTTTGATATTAAAAGAGCCAATCCTATAGGTAGTTTTACACATCTAAAAAAATATCCTGCATTAATTGGTTTGGTGTTGGCTGTTTTTATTTTGTACACCGCTTCTCATGCCATTCAAAGCAACTGGAGTTATTTTACCATGTACCAATTCAATTGGGATGAAAAAATGGTTGGACTCTCCTTAGGAGCAGTTGGTTTATTGGTTGGTTTGGTACAAGGCGTACTGATACGATGGGTTAATCCTATTTTAGGCAATGAAAAAAGTATCTATGTTGGTATGGCTTTATATAGTGCTGGTATGCTTTTATTTGGGATTGCCACTGAAAGCTGGATGATGTTCGTCTTTTTAATTCCATATTGTTTAGGTGGAATTGCTGGACCAGCCTTTCAAGCTATTATTTCCAATCAAGTACCAGCTAACGAACAAGGTGAAATTCAAGGAACATTAACCAGTGTTATGAGTGCTTCCGCTATAGTTGGACCTCCTTTAATGACAGGTGTTTTCTTTTATTTCACCAATAAAGATGCAACCATTGAGTTTGCAGGAGCTCCCTTCATTTTAGCCTCTATTTTAATGGTAATAAGTACCATTTTGGCTTATGTTGCACTTAGAAAAAAACAAAAATCAAATTAAATGTATTCAGTCTATGGTACAACTGATTAGAACAAACTCCACAAACGAAGATTTCATACAACTTGTGCGTTTATTGGATGCTGAACTCGCCATTAAAGATGGCGAAGATCATGCCTTCTACCATCAATTCAATAGCATCACCAACCTCAACTATGTTATTGTTGCCTATAAAAATGAACAAGCCATTGGTTGTGGTGCCATAAAACCTTTTGATAAATCAGCTATGGAAGTCAAACGCATGTTCGTACCTGAAAGTGCTCGAGGATTAGGAATTGCTACAAAAATTCTAAAGGAATTAGAAACTTGGGCTGCTGATTTAGGTTATAAAAATTGTGTTTTGGAAACTGGCAAAAAACAAGTTGAAGCGATTGCACTATACAAAAAATGCAAGTATCAAATCATTCCAAACTATGGGCAATATCAAGGTGTGGAAAATAGTATTTGCTTTGAAAAGCAATTATAACCAGCCTTTACGCTTCAATAAATTTTCAATATGCGCATAATGATGGTTACTGTGCCAAGCGTAAATACCAATATTTTGTTTTAACAATACTTCGTTATTATGTTCAGGATGAATAAAGCTTCGGTTAAGTTGTTCATCATTTAACGATTTCAATAAATACACCAATTTATAATGCACAGCTTTTAAATGATTTAATGACATTTGTATTGGAGCCGTTTTTGCATCTGCTAATTCTGCCCAAAGCTGTTCGTAATAGTATTTAATAACTGGTTTATCTTCAGTCAAAGCCCATTTAAATCGGATATAACTATGATGATGACTGTCGGAAACATGATGCACCACTTGCCTCACTGTCCAACCCTCTGGCCGATATGGTGTGTCCAATTGAGTGCCTGACAAGTTGCTTACTAACTTTTCTAATCGATCTGGGAAACGCTCTAAAACTGAAATCCAATTTTCAATATGTCCTTTTGAAATATCTTGAGGACAGTCAAACTTTCCTATTGGATATTTAAGTTGCTCTAATTCTTGAGTTGTCATATCACAAATATAACGAGTAGTTAACTTTATTATTTACAAATACATCAAAAGATAATTAGCAAAAACCTTAAAACATTAATCTATTTGTTTATTATAGTCTTCAGTATACTTTTTTGCCCTTTTATTATCCTTATTAAGTTCTAAAGCTTTTTTATAATTGGTGAAAGCTTGCGCACTATCACCACTTCTCAAATAGCCATCAGCTAGGCTGTCATACACATTATCGCTTTCAGGATAAAGAGCCACATTCATTTTAAAAACCTCAATAGCATTTGGATAATCTTTCTCTCTTAAATAATTATAGCCAAGTCTGTTTAGGTCGCCTTCATCAATCAAATAATCAGTATCCTCTTGTTCTTTTATAGACAAATAACCTTCTAAGGCTTTGTTAAAATTCCCTTTGGCCAAATGCTCACTTGGAATATAAACCGAATCTGATAATTTTAAATAATCATAAGTAATTTTGTTTTCGTTCTCAGGATCTACCACAGATAAATAAAGTTGATTGGTTCCTGGTTTTTCTACAAAGCGAAGTTTTTTATACATGTCTGCCACAAAGAAAGTATTTTCATCAATGATGACAGGCTTGATCTTTTTTACATTTCTCCATGAAAGAAACAAATCATTATTTTCATAATAAACCTCAAATACTTCATCAGCTCCATACAAATAACGTCCTGAGGTTTGTTGGATATGCTCATCTGAATAAGTGACAGAATTAGAACAGCTAAAAACTAAAAAAACAGACAATAATAGAACTACAGTTTTCATAATCATATAATAGATTTGATTTTGAACAATAATATAAACAAAAAAAGTCTCACTATCAATGAGACTTTTTTAAAACTATTTGTTACATTTTTTTTTTGAAATCAAAAATTGGTTCTCATGAATGATTTAAAGCTCTTAAGATCCTTCGACCTGTCTCAGGATAAGCGATTCACACAATTTTTGAAATCAAAAATTGGTTCTCTGCTTACTTAACATCCATCAATTCAACATCAAATATAAGGGCTGCATCTGGCGGAATGACGCCTCCTGCTCCTCTTGAACCATATCCTAAATCACTAGGAATGACAAAACGCGCTTTATCACCAACGTTCAATAAACTGATGCCTTCGTCCCAACCTGCAATAACTTGTCCTTGACCTAATCCAAAATCAATAGGTTGATTACGCTTGTATGAAGAATCAAAAACAGTTCCATCTGCTAACTGACCTTTGTAATGTACAGAAACCGTTTTTCCTTTTTCAGCTTTTGTACCATTACCTTTTTGAATGATTTGGTAACGCAATCCACTTGCAGTCGATTCAAATCCAGCTGCAATTTTATCTAATGCGGCTTTTTTAGCAGCCTTTTCCTCAGCTAATCGTTTCTCTCTTGAACCTTCAAAAGTTCTAAAGGCTTCAACAGCATTAAAGTTTTCAGCTTCTGCTCCTACTCTAACAATTTCTAATGACTCAATAGTATCACCTTGTGCAATGGCATCAACCACATCTTGTCCTTCTTGAACTTTCCCAAATACTGTATGATTGTTATCTAACCAAGGGGTTTCAATATGTGTGATGAAAAACTGGCTACCATTAGTTCCAGGTCCAGCATTGGCCATAGATAATACTCCAGGTCCATCATGTTTTAAATCTGTATGAAATTCATCATCAAATTGGTATCCAGGATTTCCCGTTCCTGTTCCTTGAGGGCAACCACCTTGAATCATAAAATCCGGAATCACTCTATGAAATTTTAAACCATCATAATATGGTGTTCCTTGTGGTTTTGCTGAATTTTCTAAATTACCTTCTGCTAAAGCAACAAAATTACCTACTGTACCAGGTGTTTTTATATACTCTAAAGCAACTAATATCTCTCCTTTTGAGGTGTTAAATTTTGCGTATAAACCGTCTTGCATTACATTGTTTTTTTTATGAGGTGCAAAGATAAGAAATGAAGACTGAAGACCGAAGCTTGAAGTCAGAAGTTTTAGGCAAAATTAATTAGCCACTTCACTGATAAACTTAATACGATACAAGCGGAGTTCTTCATCGTCATAATCGCCATCAAATTCTTCTAAGGCAGTTTCAATTTTATCGGTTTCAGATTCCATAAAATATTCATGGATTTCTTCTTGCTGGTCTTCATCTAATACTTCATCAATCCAATAATTAATATTCAGTTTTGTACCTGAATAAACTATCGCTTCCAATTCTTTGATAAAGTCTGACATATTCATGCCTTTGGCAGAAGCAATATCATCTAGAGGCAGCTTTCTGTCTATGTTTTGTATGATATACAATTTCAGTGAAGAATTAGAACCAGTAGATTTCACAATCAAATCATCCAATCGTTCTATGTCATTTTCTTCAACATATTTGGCTATTAATGCCACAAAGTCTTTGCCATACTTTTTGGCTTTGCCTTCTCCTACACCGTGTACGTTGCTTAATTCATCTAAAGTTATTGGGTATTTAAGCGACATATCTTCAAGCGATGGATCCTGAAAAATAACAAATGGCGGCACTCCAAGCTTTTTGGCGTTTTGCTTTCGTAAATCTTTTAACATCTTCATTAAGACTTCGTCGGCCACTGCGCCTCCACCTTTTGATGCTGTTATAACACCGTCATCATTAGTCTCATCAAACACATGGTCTTCAGTCATCATAAACGATTCTGGGTGCTTTACAAAGTTCATTCCTGCTTCAGTGGTTTTTAAAACACCATAGGTTTCTATGTCTTTTCTCAAAAATCCAGCAACTAAAACTTGACGAATCAATGCCATCCAGTATTTATCTTCATGGTCTTTACCAATTCCAAAATAGGGTTGTTCATTGGTTCTATGTGAGTTTATCAACGCATTTTCCTTGCCAATAATAACATTAACCAAATCCTTGCTTTTATACTTTTCATTGGTTTTATCAACAACATCAATCAATGTGACCACTTGATCTTGGGCTTCAATTTGTTTTTTAGGATTGCGTACATTATCATCTAAATCACCTCCTTCGCCAGTTTCATTATCAAACTCTTCACCAAAGTAGTGCAATATAAATTTTCGTCTAGATATGGAAGTTTCTGCAAAGGCAACGACTTCTTGTAATAAAGCATGTCCTATTTCTTGTTCAGCAACTGGTTTTCCAGACATGAACTTTTCAAGTTTCTCAATATCTTTATAGGAATAATAAGCCAAACAATGGCCTTCGCCTCCATCTCGTCCAGCTCTACCTGTTTCTTGATAATAACTTTCAATACTTTTAGGAATATCATGATGAATTACAAAACGAACGTCTGGTTTATCTATTCCCATACCAAAAGCAATAGTAGCTACAACCACATCACAATCTTCCATTAAAAACATATCTTGATGCTTCACTCGGGTTTTGGCGTCTAAACCTGCGTGATAAGGCACTGCTTTGATACCATTAACTTGCAACACTTGAGCCAATTCTTCTACACGTTTTCTGCTAAGGCAATATATAATACCCGATTTTCCTTCGTTCTGTTTTACAAAACGAATAATATCTGCATCTACATTTTTGGTTTTAGGTCTTACTTCATAAAACAAATTAGGCCTGTTAAAGGATGCCTTGAAGGTGTTGGCATCACTCATTCCCAAGTTTTTTAAAATATCTTCCTGTACCTTGGGTGTCGCAGTAGCAGTTAGTCCTATCATTGGGATATCATCTCCAATGCGTTTAATAATATGTCTAAGGTTTCTGTATTCTGGTCTAAAATCGTGTCCCCATTCACTGATGCAATGTGCTTCATCAATAGCCATGAACGAAATCTTTACATCACGTAAAAATTCAACATTTTCTTCTTTGGTTAGCGATTCTGGTGCCACATAAAGTAGCTTGGTAATACCATTAATAATATCTGACTTTACTTGCTTTACTTCTGTTTTATTCAACGATGAGTTTAAAACATGCGCTACACCTTCCTCTTGAGATATACCTCTTATGGCATCTACTTGATTTTTCATCAATGCAATTAATGGCGAAACCACAATGGCTGTGCCTTCTTGCATCAAGGCAGGAAGTTGGTAACATAGTGATTTACCTCCTCCTGTTGGCATTATAACAAAGGTGTTATTTCCAGAAACTATACTTTGTATTACTTGTTCTTGCAGCCCCTTAAAGGTTGAAAACCCAAAATAGTGCTTTAGTGCTGCTCTTAAATCATTCACTTCAATATTCATTAATCCCTCAATTGATAAAATTACTCGTTATAAATTGAATAAAAATTTAATTAATTATTCTTTTTCCAATTTATAAGAGACCTCTCATAATTTTTTTTCGTTTTTTTGTAGTAACATTTAAAGATAGTAAAATCTTTATATGCATCAAACCAAAAATTGTAAATTTTGAGTACAAAACAATCTATCTTAAATCTTGCTAAAACAACGATCATTAAAGAAAGTGAGGCTATTGCAAATTTAGCACATTTATTGGATGATGATTTTGCCGATGCTGTACAACTCATTTATAACTCTAAAGGACGTGTTATTATTACAGGAATTGGTAAAAGTGCCATTATTGCTAACAAAATTGTAGCAACTTTAAATTCAACCGGAACACCAGCAATTTTTATGCATGCTGCAGATGCCATTCATGGTGACTTAGGACTCATATTAAAAGATGATGTTGTTGTTTGTATTTCCAAAAGCGGAAACACACCTGAAATTAAAGTGCTAGTGCAACTTATTAATAATGGCCCAAACAAAATGATTGCCATTACAGGAAATAAGGATTCCTTTTTGGCGCAACGTGCAGACTATATTTTAAACGCTTATGTTGAAAAAGAAGCCTGCCCAAATAATCTGGCTCCAACAACAAGTACCACTGCTCAATTGGTTATTGGCGATGCACTTGCTATTTGCCTATTGGATTTGAGAGGGTTTTCAAGTAAAGATTTTGCCAAATACCATCCTGGTGGTGCTTTAGGTAAAAAATTGTACTTAAGAGTGAGTGATTTATCTTCTGTTAACGAAAAACCTAAAGTCAGTAAAAGCACAAGTGTTAAGGATATCATTATAGAAATCTCTGAAAAAATGCTCGGTGTTACTGCTGTGGTTGAGAACAATAAAGTTATAGGTATCATTACTGATGGTGATTTAAGACGTATGCTTAGTAAGACTGATAATTTTAGTGCTTACACTGCTAAGGATATTATGAGTGCAAACCCTAAGTGCATTGACAATGATGCCATGGCTGTTGATGCTATGGAACTCATGGAAACGCATGGTATTTCGCAGTTATTGGTTGAAGAAAACGGCAACTACGCAGGTGTTGTTCATTTACATGACTTAATTAAAGAAGGCATTATATAATGGCAAAGAAGAAAAAGAATATCAACGAAATGTCTTTTTTAGACCATCTTGAAGATTTAAGATGGCACTTAATAAGATCTGTGTCGGCAATTATGATTGTGGGAACATTGGCTTTCATTTTTAGTAGGTCTATTTTTGAGCTTATTATATTCGCACCATTAAAAATGGATTTCCCAACCTATAGCATGTTATGCAAAGCCTCACAATTTATTAATGTGGAAACTACCTTTTGTGCCGAAGAATTGCCAATGATCATACAAAGTAGAACCATGGCTGGGCAATTTTCAGCTGATGTTTGGACCTCCATTTATGCAGGTTTTATCATTGCTTTTCCTTACGTAATTTATCAGTTATGGAAATTCATCAGTCCAGGAATGCATGAAAATGAACGCAGCCATTCACGTGGTTTTATCATAGTTTGCTCCTTGTTATTCTTCCTAGGCGTTTTATTTGGTTATTACATTGTTACGCCTTTATCGATTAATTTTTTAGCAAATTATAGTATCTCAGAACTTGTAGACAACCAAATAGATATTGGTTCCTATATTGGTCTGGTAAGGTCTGCCGCCATTGCTTCAGGGTTGGTGTTTGAACTGCCTATCATCATTTATTTCTTAACAAAAATTGGTTTGGTCACACCTGAATTTTTAAAGAAATACAGAAAATATGCTTTAGTAATTGTATTAGTTTTATCTGCAATTATTACACCTCCAGACGTTGCAAGCCAAATTATTGTGGCAATCCCAATACTCATTTTATATCAAGTAAGTATTTACATTTCAAAAGTTGTGGTAAAAAATCAAAAGAAAAAAGAAAGAAAACATGCCTAATATTGTAGAAGAATTCAACGACTATCGCGCAAAAATGAATGATAAGATTCTTGCCGATAACAACAAAATCATAAAGCGAATTTTTAATTTAGATACCAATGCGTATCAAGCTGGTTCTTTGGATGTTAAAACCAAAGAATTACTCGGTTTGGTAGCATCAACGGTTTTACGATGTGATGATTGTATTAAATATCATTTAGAAACCAGCTATAAAACAGGACTTAAAAAAGAAGAAGTTGTAGAGGCACTTGGTATAGCAACTTTAGTTGGTGGCACTATTGTGATTCCGCATTTGCGTCGCGCCTACGAATTTTGGGACGCCTTAGAACAACAAGGTTAAATAATTTATAAATTGCCAATGCTAATCGAGTAGATAATATGATTTTACTATTTTTAGCGTTCATTACACAGATATGGTATTAAGAGCTGATAATTTAATGAAGTCCTATAGTGGACGAAAAGTGGTAAAAGATGTATCCCTTGAAGTAAACCAAGGCGAAATCGTTGGACTCCTTGGTCCTAATGGAGCAGGAAAAACCACGTCATTCTACATGATTGTTGGACTCATTAAACCTAATGGTGGCAAAATCTATTTAGACGATAAAGAAATTACGTCTTACCCTATGTACAAACGTGCTCAAAGTGGCATTGGTTACTTAGCTCAGGAAGCATCTGTGTTCAGAAAGTTGAGTATTGAGGACAACATCTTAAGCGTGCTTCAAATGACGAAGCTTTCTAAAAAAGAGCAACATGATAAAATGGAGTCCTTAATTGAAGAATTTGGCTTAGGTCATATTCGCAAAAATAGAGGTGATTTATTATCAGGTGGTGAACGTCGTCGTACCGAAATTGCTCGTGCCTTAGCCACAGACCCAAGTTTTATTTTATTAGATGAACCTTTTGCTGGAGTAGACCCTGTTGCTGTTGAAGACATTCAGCGTATTGTGGCCAAACTCACCAAAAAGAACATTGGCATTTTAATTACAGACCATAACGTACAAGAAACCTTAGCTATTACTGATAGAACCTATTTAATGTTTGAAGGTAGCATCCTTAAAGCTGGAAAACCTGAAGAACTCGCAGCCGATGAAATGGTGCGTAAAGTCTACTTAGGTCAAAACTTTGAACTCCGTAAAAAGAAATTAGAGTTTTAGATATCAAAACATCTCTCCTCCTTCCCAAGGAGGAGTGGATTTAGTTTCACTTAAAGAAACTAAAGACGAGGTGGTTGCACATACTAAATCCGCATACAAATCTTGACCCTTCCGCCTTTAATTCCCTTTATCAGAATTAAAGCCATACCGAAGCAAGTTCGGCACAAGCTCTTCCCTAAACTAGGGAAGGAATTTATAAAAATAATTATATTCAACTCTCCTCCTTCCCAAGGAGGAGTGGATTTAGTTTCACTTAAAGAAACTAAAGACGAGGTGGTTTCATTTTCACTTCTTATTCACCATCTGAATAAGCCCTTTCACAGCTTTAAACAGCAAAAGCGCCAACACACCAACAGCTAAGCCAACTATAAAATCTCTTATAAATCCTGGCCAAGTTTCTAAGAAGTGATGCAAAAAATCAATATTATGTACAAAAATACCTCCAGAAACCAACAAAAGCGCAATAGTACCAATTACAGAAAGTGATTTAATAACCTTTGGTAAAGCCTGAACCAATACATTTCCAACAAATCTTAAAAACCCCTTATTGCCATTGCTAATTTGCACCAATCGCAAGCCCAAATCATCCATTCTCACAATTAAGGCAACAATACCATAAACACCAACAGTGGCAATAATTGCCACAATACTAACGACTAAGATTTGAAACAGAAGGTCTTCGCCAACCACAGTACCAAGCGCAATGATGACAATTTCAACCGAGAGAATAAAATCGGTAATAATTGCCGACTTAATCTTCTTTTTCTCTACTTCTAAAATAGCAGCTTTCGATAAGTTCTGCGACTTAACTATTGGCGACTCATGCTCATGAGGTACAAAATATTCATATATTTTTTCAGCACCTTCAAACGCCAAATACACACCACCCAAAACCAAAATCACAGTAACAGCCCAAGGCAAAAACGCACTGAGCAAAAAAGCAACTGGTAAAATAATCAACTTGTTTAAGAAAGACCCTTTGGTAATAGCCCAGAGCACAGGCAACTCTCTGGAGGAAACAAATCCTGAGGCTTTCTCGGCATTTACAGCCAAATCATCACCAAGAATACCAGCTGTTTTTTTGGTGGTAATCTTACTCATGGTCACCACATCATCCATCAATACAGAAATATCGTCAAGTAGTGCAAAAAATCCTGAAGCCATTTAATAAGTTTCTTTTAAGATAAAAAATATTGAGGCAAGATAGTTTTTATTCTCTTTTGTACAAACTTTGAAAACAATCAGAGCATTCATCTACAAGTTCTAATTCATCTTCATTTACAATAAAATATTGAGGAAATGCTCCACCTTCATACACCATGTCAAGATGTGCTGCAGATGAAGTTGCAGAATCGTGAATTTCAATAGAGTAATTTTTTGTGTAAATTAAACTATCATTTTTAAATCCTTTAACAATACCATCTGAGATTTCTAACTTTGCTGTATATCCAGTTGATTCAGGTGTATTGATAACACCTGCAATACCACCAGATGAATATAGCCAAATCCAAGTACCAATTAATTTTTGTCTAACAGAATCAATATTTATAGTTATTTCTTCTTCTGTACTAATTTCATCATCTAAAATTACTTCTTCATTTTTAGTATGGTCATGTGAACAACTTATTATTGCTAGGCCAATAACTATAATTAAAAAACATTTTTTCATAATTAGAATAATTCCTTACTTGATAGATGAGTATTTACTAAAAAGGTTGCTTTAAAATCACATTTATTTATTAAATATTGACATCGAAATATAAAGGATAATGATTAAAGGAATACCAGCAAATTTAAATATAATTAGGAGCACTATGGCCATTATTATTAACAAATAGCGTACAGCATTGTCCTTAAAACTCCAATTCTTAAACTTTAAGGCAATGAGTTTTATTTTGGCGTTCAACAAATAGCAACTTAGCAAAGTTACAGCAACTAAAAACCACTTGTTTAAAATGATTGTATTCATCATATCGTTATTCTGATATTCCATGATTAGTGGAAACGACAAAATCAATAAAGCATTGGCTGGTGTTGGCAGACCTATAAAACTATCGGATTGATTGGTTGAAATATTAAAGGTGGCCAAGCGATAAGCTGAGGCTAAAGTGATGAGCAAACCAAAAAATGGTAATAGCTGAATCTTCCCTCCAACCCAAATCATAGTTTCAGTACGTTCTATCGCATTTCCAACTAAACTAAAATCATCAACTGTTAAACCCAACAAATGAAACATCACCAAACCAGGCACCAAGCCACTGGTAATCACATCAGCTAAGGAGTCCAACTGCAATCCCAATTCGCTTTGCACCTTGAGTTTTCTAGCCAATAGACCATCAAAAAAGTCAAAAAAGATCCCTAAAAACACAAAGAAGGCTGTTGCAGTCATGTGGCCATTTACGGCAAACAACACAGCAATACTTCCACATAAAACATTTAAAAGGGTAACAAAATTAGGAATGTGTTTTTTCAAGGCTCAAACTTTTAGGTTAAGTAAAAATAATAAACTATTTCAGATTAAGTCTGCAACTTAACAATAAGTACCAAAAATTAGAGTTTATTATGTGAATTATGCATCTTTGTAAAAAATTTTGTTGTTGAAAAATCGATTACTCGTTTTACTGCTTTTAAGTACGTCGATGCTGTTTGCGCAAACTGCCAGAAAATACTCCAATGAATTTATGAATATTGGTGTTGACGCTGCGGCTTTAGGCATGAGCAATGCTGTGGTGGCACATACTGCTGATGTTAATTCAGGCTATTGGAATCCGGCTGGTCTAGTCCATCTGGAGGACAATGAAATTGCCTTGATGCATTCCAGTTACTTTGCTAATATTGCCAACTACAACTACATCGCTTTTGCAAAACCCTTAGACAATAGAAGCTCTATTGCCATCTCGTTTATCCGTTTTGGTGTTGATGATATTCTCGATACCACACAACTCATTGACGAACAAGGCAACGTAAATTACGATCGCATCAATTTGTTTTCGGCTGCCGACTATGGTCTTACTTTTTCCTATGCCAGAAAATTACCTATTGATGGCTTAAACTATGGTGTAAACGCCAAAGTGATTCGTCGTGTTATTGGTGATTTTGCCTCATCTTGGGGATTTGGTCTCGATTTAGGGATTCAGTTTGAAAGTGGCAACGATTGGCAAATCGGATTGATGGTTCGCGACATTACAACCACCTTTAATGCTTGGTCTTTTGACGATGATAAATTAGCACAAATACAAGATGCCGTAGAAGGGCAAAACCAAGAAGTTCCTGAAGCCACTGAGATTACCATTCCAAAATTGCAATTGGGCATTTCCAAACTGTTCACCTTCAATTACGATTATACGCTAAGAACCGAATTGGATTTGAATGTCCGCTTTGAGCAGAATAACGATATCATTTCAAGCTCCTTTGCAAGTATCAATCCAGCACTCGGTTTTGAATTTGGCTATACAGACTTGGTGTTTTTACGAGCAGGAATGGGCAACTTTCAAAACGAACTGCAAATAGACAATTCCGAGCAGTTATCCTTCCAACCTAGCTTTGGCGTTGGTTTTAAATATCGTGGCATTCAATTGGATTATGCCTTTACAGACATTGGCGACCAAAGTGTGGCACTGTATTCCAATGTGTTTTCGTTAAAACTCGATTTTAGTATCTTTAGATAATATTTTTCTTATGAAATGCCATATTAATAAGTTTGATAACTATCCCAATAATAATAAAGGCATTACATCTGACCTCTAAAACAATAAATAATAACAGATGAAAATGCGTTTCTTACTCCTTTTAAGTCTTTTCAGCTTTCAAATTTCAGTATCACAAACTCTGTCACCAACCGCTGAAATAAGTGTCTTAACCATAGGTCCAGGAGCTTCTTTAAACGATGCCTTTGGACATAATGGATTCAGAATAAAGGACAAGGTTCAAGGGATTGATGAAGTGTTTGATTATGGTCGATTTCCTTTTAATGAGCCAGGATTTTATTTAAATTTTGCACGTGGCAAACTCAGCTATTCCATTGGGAAAGACGCATTTAATGATGTTCTAAACTTCTATACTTGGCAAAATAGAACTATAAGAGAACAAGTACTAAATCTTAATGCTGTCGAAAAACAAAAACTTTACACGTTCTTACTAAACAATTACAAGCCAGAAAATAGAGCGTATTTATATGACTTCTTCTATGATAATTGTGCCACTAAAATTAAGGATGTAGCCAATACAGCCTTAAACAATGGCATTAGCTTTCACAAGCCTGACGATTACCAAGCACAAACCTTTAGGACACTTATTCAAAACAACCTCAACAAAAATTCTTGGGGAAGTTTGGGCATTGACATCGCTTTAGGTTCAGTTATAGACAGAGAGGCTTCGCCTGAAGAGCAGATGTTTCTCCCAGAAAACATCCATAGATTTTTTAGTAAAGCTACCCTTCAAAATGGCGAGCCTTTGGTGAGTAAAAGCGAAACACTCTATGCCGAAAAAGAAAAAAATACAGCCTCTAATCTTTGGTCAAGTCCATTAGTGATTTTAAGCCTAATAGCTTTAGGCATTCTCTGGATCACCTATTCCGACTATAAGAACAGGAAACGTTCAAAGTGGTTAGACATCACATTATTTATAATCACAGGCTTAATTGGTGTGTTCTTATTGTTATTGTGGTTTGCTACAGATCATAGTGCTACAGCACACAATTACAATCTACTTTGGGCCTTTGCGCTCAATGTGTTTATGATTGGTCAATTATGCAAAGCACAACCCAAACTTTGGTTTTCTAGATACCTAAAGTTTATAATCATCATGCTCTGTCTCATGGTATTTCATTGGATCGTTGGCGTACAAGTCTTTGCAGTGACTTTAATTCCGTTACTTCTTGCTTTAGCCATTCGTTATGTGTTTTTAGTTCGCCACTTCAAAGTCAACAGCTAAACACCTCAACACAATATGTCCTGAGACTGAACTGCGACTGCCTACTGCTAACTGCCTACTGCCTACTGAACACTGAGAACTGCCTACTGAACACTGTAGACTGAATCTACTGCCCTCTATAATACAACACCGTTCCAAAGGTCTTCACCAGAATATTAACATCCAAGAAAAAGCTTCTGTGTTTGATATAAAACAAATCATACTGTAGTTTTTCAAGGCTATCATCAACTGAAGCGCCATAACGTGAATTCACCTGAGCCCAACCTGATAAACCTGGTTTTATGCTATGTCTGGTTTCATAAAAAGGGATAATCTGTGATAGTTCCTTCACAAAATAGGGACGTTCTGGTCGTGGTCCAATCACGCTCATATCGCCTTTCAGTATGTTATAAAACTGAGGGATTTCATCTATTCTGCTATTGCGTAGTACACGTCCAAAAGGCGTTACCCGAACATCATTTTTTTCTGCCCATTTAGCACCATTGGCTTCTGCGTTAGTAACCATGGTTCTAAACTTAATAATATTAAACACCTCACCATGCTTCCCAACACGCTCTTGTTTGTAAAATAAAGGGCCTCTGTTCGCTATAAGGTTACCGATGAGTACCAGTGGCAATAAAACAACACCAATAGCCAAGCCAATAATAGCAAAAGTTATATCCATAAACCGATGGTAAAACATATACAATCGGTTCTGGTTACTGCGACTAAACGGAAAGTACTTATAGAAATCCTTGCCTACATACTGTACGGGAACACGTTTTGTGATTTCTTCATACACCTGTGTGTATTCACGTATGGTAAATCCTTTTTCCAACAACATGGTAAGCTGGCTATATATGTCGGAAGTAATGTTTGCAGAATCATAAATAGCTACAACGATTTCTGAAATATGTTCTTCAACAATAACATCTGGTAACTGATAAGGCAAGTACTCTTTTAAACCCTTAAAACTCACACGGTCTTTGGCTTTCCCTTCACTATTAATAAAGCCTACTATTTTGTAATTAGGATCCGATTTCCCAATGGTTTTTAAAATGGTTTCCAAGTTGGAAATTTCACCAATAATAATAACTTTCTTATAAAATCTTGGTGAGGCTATAAAGGTTACATAAGCAATACGCCATAAAAACATAGCACTAATAATAGCTAAGTAAAAATAGAGTATTTGCACTCTTTTTTCAGGCAGAAAAGGTGTAATCACTGGTGTAAACAAATACACCAAAACCGTAAGAGATGCTGTTAATACAATATTTCTAAAGGTCGTGTCCAACTTGCTTGAAGCCTGTAAGTCATACAGTTCAAAAACAGTTCCAAAAATAGTAATGTACAAAGCCAACACCACAGACCAAAACCACTGTGCTTTGGTTACTGTAAAATATTCAAAATGAAAACCTGACCCTATTAGATAAAGAATACCCAATACAGACAGGACATCCATAATGCGTAACAATATCTTACGTTCGGAAATTTCAAAGTGAATTCCTTTTTTCTTGGGCATAGCGCAGATGGTTGATTGTGTAAATATAAGAAGTCCAATCAATTAAATACAAAAACAATAGCATTTAATTATTGTGAATTTAAAAACTTAACAAATTACAACCAACAACTTACAACAGACAACCTGTAAATCTTGAACACTTCCGTCATCGGTCATCCGTCATCGGTCATCCAGCTTCTACCTTAAAACCTCAAACCACTTTTGTTTTACCACCTCCCAATCAAACTGCTCCACCTTTTGCCGTGCATTGGCTGTTAGGGTAACGACTAGGTTCTGGTTATGGTAAAGCTCTAAAATAGCTCTGGTCATGGCCTCAACATCATCTGGGTTGACCAAAAAGCCTTCTTTTCCATCTTCTATCAAATAAGGCATTCCGCCCACATTTGTGGAGACGACTGGCAGACCTAAAGCCATAGCTTCTATCACACTCACGGGCGTATTGTCAAAATTGGTGGTATTCAAAAAGATATTGTAATCTTCTGCTTTGGCAATCCACTCCTTTTTTAATAGTTTTCCAGTAAAGATAGCGTCCAGATTGTGTAAATCACAATACTCCTTTACTTTTATCAAACTACCGTCACTATCAGGCCCAACCATACACAACTCAGCTTTAAATCCTTTATCAGTTAATAATTTTAATGCCTTGACCGCAAGTAAAGGATTATAAATTTCAGAAAACGAGCGTACCCAAATCAGTTTTATGGTTTCAATGGGTCTTTGCCTGTAAGGATAATCTTCAATCGTTAAGGTATTAGGTATATACAATACCTTTTCATACCCTTCGGTTTTAAACGCCTGCTTTAAATAATAGGATGGCGACACATTAACCAATGCCTTCTTAAATAGCGTTTTGCATTGTTTTGGTGATTGCTTTAACCGTTCAGGTAAATTTCCTCCATGTAAAATGGGAATATAGGGCAGCTTCAACCAAGAGCAAAACTTAGCAACCAGCACCGCATAATAAAAATTTTGGGTGCTATAGGTGTCTATCAATATGTAATCGGTACGTTTCCGTTCTAAAAATACTTTGAATAGCATGTGTCCCAAACGCAAGGGTTTCCATGCATAGCCTGATGCATAGCGCATGCTATAGCCTTCTTGGGACAATAAACGTCCTAAACTAAACATATAAGAGGCGTTACGCTTCTTGTCTTTGAGGTAATTGCCTATGTATAGGACGTTTTTTTTCATGAACAATATGTAATAATGCTAGAGCATATATAAATCCTGGAGCAGCAATCCGCATAGCAGAGTGGTTGATAGTGGCAAACCAAAAAGCTAAAAAGGCATAAAATAAAATATTCCCTTTACGATGGGTTCTATAGGCTAAGGGGCGTAATAATAATAATAATAATATGATAATACCAAGCATTCCATGTTCAGAAAGTAAACGACTCACTTCGTTATGAGAAGCTACAATTCGTCCCCCTTCTTCTAAACGATCTTGCTTCATTACGCTTGCGCCTACACCCAAAAAAGGATGCTCCAAAAAACCTTGAAATTCATGAACAAACAAATCTACTCGCCCTGTAGATACGTCCTCTTTCTCCCTACCTATCTCATCTGTATTAGAATAACGGTTCTCTATTAAGCCACTCGTTTGATTAAAACTTACCCACCAGGTTAATACACCAACCGCTATAAGAAGCATGAACATGGCTGTAATCTGTTGTTTTTGTTTATAATTAGACTGCAAATACAAAATCCATAAAAAAGCAAAAATCACAATAATAGCAGTAAATACACCACCCCGACTAAAAGTAACTAAAGCCCTAAATGACACAGCTGCTAGTAACAATAAATTAAACACCTTTAAAAAAAGTGTTGGTGATTTTAAAAAAAAACGTACAACAAAAGCGATCATCCCCAACCCCAAAAGTGCAGAAACTTGATTAGGCCCAAAACCACCTGAAGTGGCAAAATTAGAGGTGGTCCCAGAAATTACTTCTTTAACACTAGGATTGAACAAAAACAAATGTGTCGTCATAGTGATTAATGGAAAACTCATACAAGCTACAATCTGAATTAATTGTTCTTGGTTAAGTCGCTTATCATAACAATACAAGGCAGAAATGCCCAAACAGACAGGACCACTCAATACAAAGGCTACGGAGGTTCTAAAATTTAAGTCATAGCCTAAGTTGACTGAGGCTACCAAAACCGCTGGTACCATCAAAATCAAATACATAAAATACGGGTAAGCCTTCCCAGAGACCCCATTAAAAAACATACCAATAAGCATCAGTAAAATAATAAAGTATTTGGAAAACTCATAAAACAAGCCGCCACCTGTCATCCGGAATAAGGATTCAGCTGCCGCAATATAGGCGCAGCCAAACAACACCCACATGGTCTTTCCGTGTTTTGGGGACACAATCAAATTAAAGATAAAAAAACCACAAACTATTGTAAAGTACAACTTTGAAAAACTTGGGATTTGGTTGATGAACACGCCCAAAATGATGTGCAAAACAATCAATGCGACATAGAGATCGTTTGTAAAGTGATAACGGTATGTTTTTTGCTTGTATCTTCCCACTCTAACTTAATAAATGCTTATAATTTTCCAATACAATTGTTATGTTTACTTCTTTTGAAAACTGTTGTTGCACATGTTTTTTTAATTGACTGGCAGCTCTCTGTCTATCATTCACATCTTCCATATAGTGTTGCATGGCTTGAGACATTGCTTTAACGTTTGAAGCTTCAATCAATTGCCCTGTATGATTGTTTTTAATAATACGATTACAATCTCCTACATCAGTAGCAATAACTGCCAACCCATTAAGCCCATATTCCATCAGCACCAAAGGCAAGCCTTCAGACATTGAAGACAACACACCCATTTCACATTGCGACAACATATACTCAGTATCCGATTTACTGCCATACAAAAATACCGATTCTTCTAATTTTTCATCTTTAATGAATGTTTTTATTTGATCAGCATAGGCATCTTCAAAATCCTTACCCACCAAGTGCAGCGTCCACTCTGGATGTAATGTATGGCCTTCTTTAAAAGCCTCTAATAAGGTCAAATGATCTTTTTGGGGTCGTAAATTGGCCAAACAGATGATGCGTTTCCCAGCTGTGCCTTGTAAATGGGTTTCCTGAACTTTTTCTTTGGAGGGTAAAACAAAGTTAGATAACAACTGAATAGGAACTGTCCTTAAATACTGGGTATTCCAAGCCACTAGCTTGGTATTCACACAGAACGCCAAATCGAACCACCGTGAACAAAGCTGTAATGCTCTATATGGCCGTTGAGACAGTTGTTCACTTTGCCCATAGTGGTCATGCCAAATTAGTTTTAATTTAGGATATATCATTTTGATTAAAGTGCCAAAAAAAAAGGAAGAGGAATGTGCATGAATAATGTTAATATTTTCTTTTCTTACCCATTGATACAGTTTGTACAAGACCACCATATCAAATCTGGAACGCTTGTTTAAAAAATAATAAGAAATGGCAGGATCTATAGCGTTTTTTAACAGTCCTTCTGTTCTCGTGCTGCATACATACGAGACTTCCACATGATCAGCTAAGGCATTGGCAAGGTTAACAGCCATGCGTTCGGCACCTCCAGCATCCAAACTATCTATTAACTGCAAAACCTTCATATTTATTTTTTAGCTAAAGTAATTAAAACTTAATAATTTTATCTACTTGCTCCCCTCTTTAGTTAAAGAGGGGTGGCTTCGTCAGAAGACGGGGAGTTTGAATAATAAATATTATAACAACAAAATAGGCATCAAACCCTCCGTCCAGACACTTTGGCCTGGACACCTACCTTTATCAAAAAGGAGGAACCTGTTTATTGGTTTATAGTAATTGATTGAATTTACGTCAGCTAAGAAAGTGGTATTTGAAAAAATTATTTATTTTTAGTTATGTCCAAACAAAAAATACATTCAAAACCAGAACTAAAAGATCTGAGAAAAAACCTCAGAAAGCACCTTACACCTGCTGAAGCTTATTTATGGAAACACTTAAAAGCAAGGCAGTTTGAAGGCAAACGCTTCACCAAACAACATAGCATTAAAAACTATATTGTAGATTTTTATTGTGCCTCAGAAAAACTCATCATAGAGTTAGATGGAGACGTGCATAATAACGCAACTGCTGAACACTATGATCTAAAAAGAACAATAAAGTTAAAAAGATTAGGGTATAAAGTTCTGAGGTTTGAAAACAAAATGGTATTTGAAAATTTAGCCTCTGTGCTTAATGAAATAAAAAATCAGTTTACATATTAATAATCAAACCCTCCGTCTATTCTAAAACCTATGCGCCAGCTCGCCCCTTCGCTAAAATAGTCCACTGGACTATTTTTTTACGCTTGGTCGCCCTTAATCTCAAGGGAGGAGCCTTTTTGATTAGTTTATTTAGTGTAACAAACAAATGATTAGTATTAAACTGTTCTTATTACTTGCTCCCCTCTTTAGCTAAAGAGGGGAATGAATTTGCCTTGGCAAAGAAAGGAGAGTTTGAAAACTAAAACGTCCCCTCTAACACTGCCTTAATATCTGCTTCCAAACGATCAAAGGTATATTGTTGTGACCAGTCCAACGCCGCTTTAGCCATAGCATCTAAATCCTGATGGGTTAATGTCTCTATAATCTTTGAAACCGCTTGTTCCAAATCTGGTTCAATTAAGATGCCTCGTGTGCCTTCACCCAACATCCAAGCCACGCAGGATACCGGAGTGGCGACTGGAATACACCCAAAAAACATACCTTCGGCTACAGCTTTAGGCCAACCTTCACTTTTGGAAGGTAAAATATTAAAATGAGCCTTTATCAATTGGTTTTTGATCTCCTCTTTATCACGATTGCCATATATCACAACTTGTTGTTCAAGCTTGTGCTCAGTGATATAAGCCTTTAATTCTGGCATCAAGGGCCCATCGCCAAATAGGTGTAATCTTGAAGGAAAGCCTTTTTTATTCAAAGCCTCAATAATTTGTATGGTAAGCAACGGCCGCTTACCAACCACTAAGGCTCCTGCAAACACAAACTGTAAGGACTTATTATAATCACGTTTTTTAAAGGGTACTTTTTCTCGCTCATAGTATGTAGCCGAAATAAAGGGGTTAATGTTACTGGTTTCATTTGGCCATTCCCCATAGACCAATACCTTCATGTTCCGGGTTAAAAAAGTATTCCTCAAAATAGCTTGTTGCAAACGGTAACTCCATGGTTGCTTGCTGTCAGGATCCCAATTACCTGCATATTTAGTAGATTTCTTTTTCCATGGGAAAAAGATCTGCGCCACACAAGCCATCAAACTGATATTACCTGGACAGCGTAAATGGATATGGTCGGCTTGAAACATGGCATAACAACACCTTAAAAAGATAATCGGAACTACAAAAACAGCCCTCAGTGATTGCCAAAAGTCTAAAATATTAAAGTTGGGAACGCTAATGAATTGAACCTGTTCATGGTCGTAATAGGTGTCTATGGCATCCACAACATTCGTTTCATTTTTTGGACCAACCACAATGAGTTTGGCTACATAACGTCCCCATAAATTCATTTCGCGTACATACGGCGCGTAGCCATAATACTTTTTTTCTTGATAGGTATGCTTTACAATCGTAATGATGGCTAATTTCATCTGTTAATGTTCATTGTTTTAAAAAGGACATATGTAATACCCTAATCATCATATCGATAAATTTGCAATAAAATGTTAGTGGATATTTCATAATTCAACTTTTGGAGGATTAAACAGTACAGACCACCAACCTACAAAACGTCCTAAACCCTCAGCTATAGTCGTCTTTTTTTGCTTAGAAAAAAACACTCCTAGAAAAGTCAGTTTCATAAGTAATATAGCTGTCAAATGCCATTTAAATCTTGCTTTAATATTAGGTTGTGGATATTTTACTTTCCAAATATACCATCCATTCCTCACAACCATTTTCCCATAACGATAACTGTTGGGTCTACCCAAGGCTTCATGATGATGCTCTAAACGTGCATTCGTATTAACATATAGTTTTCCTTGCTTTGCTAAGCGTAAACAAAAATCAGCATCTTCATACAAACCATAACCTTCAAAATAGTCTGAAAACTTAATAATATCAAAAACACTTCGTTTATATGAAGACACACCACCCATAAATTGTTCTACTTGGTATATTCTACCTGAAGGCGGTAAAAAACTTACCGAACGTCCATGAGAAAAGGTAGGTAAGTAACAAGGCGGTGTATCTGGTGCTAAACCAAAAAACCGTCTTACTCTAAACCGAAGTGGCTCATCACGCATCCAGCCATCATAATAAAATTTTTTCTTACTATGCAAACCACCTGCTAATTCCCAAACCACCTCATTGGTAATATAGCCACCAACCCCTAGGACTTCTGTATATTTACTATAAGTACCTATTAAGTGTTTAAAATAGTCGCCTTCAAGAATGGTATCATCATCCAAAAAACAGATCACATCTGAATCTTTAGAAGCCTTTAATATCCCATAATTACGTTGTTTGGTCAACCCTCTGTGTATCTCTTCTACCCGATAATAGACTAGGTTTAAAAAACTATTTTCTTGTAATAACGTTTCAGTACTGTCATCTATAGAGCCATCAACAATAATGATTTCATCAGGATATAACGATTGGGCTTTGACTGAAGCTAACAAAGTCAACAAAGCTTTTGGACGCTTATAAGTACAAACAATCAATGTAAATCTCATGTATGTCTCTTTTTTAATTGGTTTGCCCAAAACACACTTTGCTGCCATTGTTTATTAAACAATTTATAATATCTAAATGGGTTTTTAACCTTTTGCCTAAAATAATAATTTATTAACAAAGCTGCCTTATAGCCCAGTAATTGATATTTTGTACTGTTATTTAATTTATAAAACATAATAGTAGGCGAAGGCTTAGGTTGAATTTCATCGTTTAACCATGCCTGTTTAAAGGTGCTCCTAAAGCCACCAATAGGCGCCTTTAAATGTAAGATTTTAAGGTCTGGCATATATACAATATCTGCACCCAAGTTACGCAACTGCATCCCAAAATCCACATCTTCTCCATAGCCAAACTCCAAAGCCTTATTGAAGGACACCATCTCTAAGTATTTAGATTTCATAATACTGCAACCTGCACCAAACGTAGGCCACTGAATAGCCTGTTCCTTGCGTTCAACTTCTCCTTGTTGCAAATATGACATAGAGATAACCTCCAAGTTAAAATGCATCATTTGTTCTAATGCGTTTTCAATTAAATCTTTATCAAATTTGTTATCGTCATCCGCTAAGTAAACATATTCTGAATTCACTTCGTTCAAAGCTAAATTTCTCGCATTACAAGCACCTGTTTGATGAATAAAATGATGTACTATCTTAAATGGCCAAGAGTCCGATTTAATAAACTCCAGATTGGTTGCACTTTGAATATTAGGATTTTGCTCTACCACAATCACTTGCCTTGGCAAATGGGTTTGACCTGCCAAATCCTTTAAAACATCGTAAACATAGTGACTCCTCCCAATAGTCGGAATGATGACATCTATTGTTGGTAAAGGCTCATCATTTTTTGGTTTTGACGATTCCATGCCAATGCTCGTGTTAAACGTTTTTTGACGATAGAAGAGGCTTCTTAACAATGGCCATAACATAATTTTTTTTTCGTGCCACATATAGTTTAGTGCCAATAAAAACACCCATCTTGTTTTGTAATGTTGTTTTACAAACTTAAACAAGCTCATTGTGTTGGCTGTATTTACTATAGGATGAGATTCTGACAATAACTGTGGAACAGCATAGCAAAACAATCCATTAGGCATGCCTAGTTTTGCTATGGAGTTTAACGTATAATCCAAACAATCTTTATCAAGCACCGCTTTAAATTTTAATAATTGGAACCCATACATCGCACCAGCCAAACCGCTCATTTGCCAAGTTGGATAGCTTACCTTCCTATTGACCTTGATAAAGGGTGAATCCTCAACATAACCGATTTGAGGTGGCAAATAGGCTGTTGAATTAAAGGACACCATAGCGTTTTTTAGATAGAGGGATTGTTTAACAGCTTCAGGATCTAAGTAATCCTTCTGATCAGATTGACACCACACTAAAATGCGCTCTTTATAAGCTGATGCTAATAGCATTAATGCCCTGACAACATTTAACTCTTGACAATTCAAATTACTTTGCGTTACAGAATCAAAAACAGAATCAACCTGATTATTTTTATGATAAACAATAATCATGAGTTAATCAATTTTTTATAGAACTCCATATTTTGTTTGGTAATCACCTCAGCCGAAAATTTTTCAGAAACGTGTTGGCGTCCTGCTTTTCCAAAAGCCATTCTTTTTTCTGTATCTTCTAGTAAACCCAATACTTTTGAAGCAAATGCTTTATGATTTTTAGGGTTTACAGTATACCCTGTAACACCATCTACCATGAGTTCGTTGGCCCAACCAATATTGGAGCTTACTAAAGGCTTCTCTAAAGCCAAGGTCTCCAGCCAAGTCATGGGAAAGGCTTCAGCAAAACTGGGCAACACCACAACATGAGCCTGAGAAATATAGCGTTTTATCTCTGTATAAGGAACTTCTGGTAAATGTTTCACTTTATTTTTAGCTTCAACAGAAAGTAACTGAGAAAATAATTCTAAGGTGGAGGTATTTTCAAACACATCCCTACTATCCTTACCAATTAACAACAAATTGGCTTCAGGTTGTTGTTCAATAATCAAATTAAAGGCATGTGCCAGTTCTAAAACCCCTTTTTTCCTGATTATCGTTCCAAAATATAATAATTGATTTGTATTAACAGCAAGATCCATAGGTTGAAACACCTCCACATCAATACTGTTGTGAATGGTTGTGATGTCCTTTCTTAAACGAAACAGTTGCTTCGTTAATTGACCTGTAAAGCTACTAACGCTCACAATAGCATCTGCTTTTCGAAGCGCCTTTTTTTCTATGAAATAGTTTTTCCACTTTTGCTGTCGTCCATCCAAATAACAAAAATAAGCATCACTACCATGCAATCGGATAACCAAAGGCACAGTAAATCTCATAAATGCTGTTATACCAGTCCAATCGGGAGCTTCAATAAGCTGAATGGATTCACGATAAACATAACCTTGCACTACGCGTTGTATGCGTTTGCGTTCTAAATACCAATTAAAGGCAATATGAGACTGTTTTGCTAGAGCAATTACATGAATGCCTTCATCATTTAACTCACATTCTTGATGCTGACCAATCACAAAAACCGTTACTTTGCTTCCCTTTACAATAAGACCTTCTGCTAGATTCTTAATACTAGTACCTAAACCAGCAGATCGTGATAAATCTGGATGTGGATACTCAGGAGTTAAAAAAGCTATGTGCATAACGTCTTCTAATTATAATTTAAATGCTTTGTTAGTTTTTTTGCACCTAAAGCTATACCTTTTCTTATAAAGAAAGAGTGTTCTTTCCTATTCACAGGATTAAAAGTAGGCGATTTTTCTTTGGCATCCCAAATAGAAGTAGCTTGGTTTTCTTTATAAAATGAGGTGTTTATAACATTAATATCTTCTATCTCGCTTTTAATCTGTTCTAATGATTTAGGGGAATTAAATTTATGTTTCAGATCTAGCAATACCTCTTCATTTTTTAACACCAGATCTTCGTATTTCAGGATATAAAATCCGTTAAAATCTGGAATTAATTTGATCACACGATTACTTATTTTTCGGCAATATATAAAAGGATAAATCCCTGTTGGCAGTAATAAGCGTTTTAAGAAATTTTTTACTCCTTTTCTTTTTAATCCCATAGCCTTAAAGATGGATGAAAACACATCGTTTGGATGTCTAAAAACCAAAATATGATGATCGTTTGGAAATACATCAATCAATGCTCTAGCTCCAACAAACGTAGTATCCTTTATGTTTATGTATGTTTTTTCTGATTCTGAAAGAATCCGCTCTCTAAGATTTTCAATAAACAACGTATCCATAAAATTTTTATCAGTTTTAAAATAAACCATGGTGTTGTATATCTCGTAATAGGCATTTAACATGGTCGATAACTTTGTTTCACTTCTACTATGGGCAAGTACTTCATGGTCAGTGATTACTTTTAGTACCTCAGACACAAAATTATGCCCTGTTCTTGGCGAATACGAATTTGTGAAAATAATGGTTTGACGTGTTTTCATTTAATGTTGATATCCTAATCTCACAAATCTAATTATTATTAGTTAGTATAATTTGATTAATTGTATTCATTATACGTTCTGAGGCAAGTTGGTAAGGTTCTTGATTTATCTTTAAGAACCATGCTTTAGCATTCTTTACTACCAACTCTTTGTTTGTAATAGCTTGTATTATGGCTTGGGCTATGTCATCAGGATGATCTAACCAATAAACCACATCTACTGATGGCTTACTTTTAAAATGCACATAGTTATAAACATAAACACCTGATTCAATTTCATTATCAGAACTCAAGTAATTGTAATTCATAAATAAACAAGGGGTATCATGTATTGCAAAATCAAAAACCATGGACGACCCTAAATTAATAACAGCATCGCAATGCATGGCTAAACGAGTTAACAGGGTTGAATCCTCCGGAAGTGGTAAAATAGTATCCCAAGCAATCCCTTGTTTTTCCCATCTAGGTGATATAGGTATAATAACATCTGAATAGGCATTAATAACCTCGTCATATCTATTTGAAAAATCTACAGGACAACGTCTAAATATCAGTCCTAAATGATAACCCTTTTTATTAAGTTGCCTAATGGCCTCTGCCACATCTCTTAAATACAACTCGTCTTTCGGTGAAGTGGTAATGTCATCACCACTAAAACATAGATATGTTTTTACAGGATCAAGGTGGTACAAAGCGTAAAATTCTAATTTGCTTAAACTGTTTTTGTGATCAAAATGTGGTTCAAATTGAGGTGTTCCTGTAATGTGCACCTGATTTTCAGTAATAAATGGATGATAATACAAAAGTTCATCTTTCATGTGTTGGCTCCATACATTATAAAAACTGGCAGTAACGTCCAAAGTAGCTTTTGGCAAGTTGTCCCATGAAAACACAAAACACACGGTAGGTATGCCAAGGCTTTTTGCAGCTTCCATAGGCGCTATGGCCAATACAGTACGCTGACTGGTACAATATACAATATCTGGCTGATGTTGTTTAAGTGCTTCTTTACAACTTTTGTAGTAGGTAGTTTGTCTTTCTATAGTGGTTATGGCCTTTCTTACAAAACGCAAACCACTCTCTGAGTTAAAAAAAAACGTAACCATATTGGTCAACACACTCCTTAGCAAGTTTTTTAAACCCTTATAGGACTGAGGGAATAGATACTCGTAATAAATAGAATCGTTTTCACGCTTTGCAAATCTTGTAATTTCAATGCGTTTACGTGCATTTTTAAAAATAGTGGTCATCCAATGTAATTTAGGATGCCTCAATTGTAATTGCTGTAAATCCAAGCGTTCTAAATCAAATGGTGTATGATGCCAAAATACAACATCAAATCCTTTGTGTTCTGCAAGTTTACAAAAATTGGTATAGGCAAAATTACGCAGACTAACACCATCTGGAATCAATACAAAAATTTTAGATTTAACTGAGGTCACGAAACTGCTTTTGATGATTAATTGCCCATAATTCCGGTAAATTTAAACTTTCTAAAAAAGCTTGAGCACTATTTCCTTCCCCAAATTGTTGTTCATTTATCGTTTGTACAGCTTTTACTTTTTTAATAGCTTCTATTATTGAATCTATATTATAATTAGTATTTATCAAATCTATACTCGAGACTCTATTTTGTTGTCGTGTGCCAATATTTATCGTTGGTATGCCATAATAAGGAGCCTCTCTTATTCCAGCACTACTATTTCCAATAATAAACTCGGCGTGTTTTAAGAGTCTTAAAAAATATTCAAACCGTAACGATGGAAAAACACGAAACTTAGTCTTATTTTGTAATGACTTGTAAGCATCTAAAATATGATGGCTTCCTAAGTCGTTATTTGGATAAATCACCACATAATTTTTACCACTTTCAATTAGTGCATCTACAAAATGAGCAGCATAATCCTTAATGTGTTCAATTTCTGTAGTTACCGGGTGATACATGGCTAGCGCATAGTCGTCGAACGGAATATTGTAATAGCTTTTAACAACTTTTAAATCTGGTAAATTGTTAGAAAACATAATGTCAACATCTGGTGAGCCTATAGTGAAAATAGAGTCTGGAAGCTCACCCATTTGCAACAGCCTTTTTTTAGCAGCATCGTTAGCAACAAAATGTATATGGCTCAACTTACTAACCGAATGGCGTATCAGTTCATCAATGGTACCTGACAATTCTCCACCCTCAATATGTGCTACTAAGATATTGTTCAAACTGCCAACAATAGCACCTGCTAAAGCCTCTACTCGATCACCATGAACAACAATAAGATCTGGCTTTAAACCATTAACATAAGCCGAAAAACCCTCAATGGTTTTGGCCAAGGTCAAATCCATAGTAGTCTCGTGAGTATGATTCTTAAACGTATGTATATTTTTAAAACCAGATTTTTGAACTTCAATAAGCGTGTAGCCATACAATTCTTGAAGATGCATCCCTGTCACAAAAATATGGGGCTCAAAAGCATCCTGGTCTTGCAAAATGGCCATCAGTGGCTTGAGTTTTCCAAAATCAGCTCGTGTGCCTGTTAAAAATACTATGTTTCTCAAATCAATTAATATTTCTAGCTATTTAACAATGTAAGATATGGCATGAGAATAAGGTAGTTTTTTAATCTCTCTTTTATTTTCAAAAAAATCATCAACTGCTTTATTTGTACCTGCAAAAGCACCATAATCATCTAATACTATAATTCCTCCATTTGTAACTCTATTATATAATCTTTCAAGAATAATTTTTGATGGTTCATACAAATCAACATCAATATGTAATAAGGAAATTTTTAAGTGTGGATTTTCAATCAAATACTCATCAAGGGTTGTTAAAATATCTCCTTTTATAATATCAACATTTCTATGCAGACCTTGAGCTTCTAATAAGCCATTAATTTCTTCAAAAGAAATACTCTTTCCGCCTTTGGTCTCACTCACAAAAGCATCTCTTTTTTGCTTATCTGCTTCAAAATGGGCCTCTGGGAAATCACCAAAAATATCAAATCCAATAATCTTTCTACTATGAGTTTGTTCCAATAAATCTCTAAACTTTATCCATCTAAAAAAAGAATTTCCTTTGAAAATACCAAACTCAACAATTTCACCTCTAACTGACGAAGTCATCTTAAAAAACTCTAGATGGGAAACAAACTTACTAAACCTTGAAGGATCTGCAGTGGCATAAAATCCATTTTCATATTCAAATTTCCTGTTTAAATCATATAAGTTTCCCATCAATAAACGTCGTTATAAGTTAATTGTTCATCAGCTTTAATATCTCTAGTGGCCACTTTTCCAAGGATGTCTTTAAAATGCTCCGCTAAAATCTCACCAGTTCCAGGGCGTTTTACCCAAATATTGACTTTAGTAAGCACCTCTCCTTTTTTAATAGGAGCTATACTGCAAACAGTAGCAAAAGCAAAATCCATAGTGACTTGTTCTTCCTCGGCTGCTACTTTGGCACCACCTCGCATCAAAGCTATCTCTTTACTATTTGTTATTAATGATTTACAAGCTTGTTCATCCATACTACACACAATATCTGGACCTGTACGTTCTTTATGATCCGTAAAATGCCGTTCTAATATACTAGCTCCTAGAGCAACAGCTCCTAAACAAGCATTGTTATTTAACGTATGGTCGCTTAACCCAAATACTTTATCCGGAAAGGCTTCATGTAATGCCATCATGGCTCCAAAACGAACCAAATGCGCGGGAGTTGGATATAAATTGGTAGTATGTAATAAGGCTACTGGAACTTTATGGTCATCAAAAATGGCAACCGCTTTTTTAACACTGGCAATGGTATTCATACCAGTACTCAAAATCACAGGCTTGCCAAATTGGGCAATATGTTCCAATAAAGGATAGTTATTACACTCACCCGAACCTATTTTATAAGCCTGAACATTCATACGCTCCAATCGCTCAGCGGCAGCTCTTGAAAAGGGAGTAGAGATAAAAATCATGCCCTTGTTTTCTACATAAGCTTTTAAAGCCATTTCATCAGCTTCATTCAAGGCACAGCGTTCCATAATATCGTAAATAGACACATCAGCATTTCCAGGAATTACCTTTTTTGCCGCACTGCTCATTTCATCGTCCACAATATGGGTCTGATGCTTCACAACCTCAACACCTGCTCTAAAAGCTGCATCAACCATTTGTTTAGCAACACTCAAGGAGCCTTCATGGTTAATGCCAATTTCAGCAATGACAAGTGGAGGAAAATCCAATCCTATTTTTCTATTTGCTACAGTTATAAATGGGTTAGGCATTTGGGTATTGTTTTAATATAAATTCTGCGTATTTTAGGTCTACTTCCGTATCAATATCCACGAGAGCATAAGGATGGTCAACAATATATGGAAAATTGTTATCACCCAATATACAATCGTTCATAATCAGGGAGGATTTTGTAATATACAACAATCCATTCTCAGCATACAACGGTTCTAAATCCTGACTGCGTTGTCCCATTACATAATTAAACGGAACAAAATGACCATCAATAATCTTACCCAGTTTTTGATGGTTCCTGCTTACGGTCATTAAACTATCACAGCCATGCGCTACAAATGTATCAAAAGCATCACTTAATAAGGAAACTGGTCGTAATGGATTGGTGGGTTGCAGCAACATAACGACATCATACGCTTGGCCAACAGACTCTAAAACATGTTTCATAGCAGAAACAGTGGTTGCCGTGTCACCAGATAAATGTTCTGGCCTATCAATAACCTGAACTCCATTTTGCAAAGCAATAGTTTTAATAGCTACATCATCTGTGGTAACATAAATAGCATCTATTAGAGACTCGTTTTGCTTGGCATACAAAATACTGTGCACCAGTAATGGAAAGTCACCTAAAAGTTCTGTGTTTTTATTGGCAAATCGTTTTGAGCCTCCTCGGGCTGGAATGATAAGTATGGTTTTGGTTTCAGACATAAATGACGCTTCATGTTAATAGGCACAAAATACAATTCATAATCAATAGAATCAAAAACCTTGGTGTAAAATTAAATAATTATCATAATAAGTGCTATGAGATAATATTTAATTATAATCGATACTGCCATAAGCCTTAAGAACTCGACTTGTCACTAAACTTCGTTCCAATTGAGGTTTGATTTGCTGTTGATTGATCTGAAAAGCAGCTTCCATAAGCTGAACATCTGAAAGGGCTTTTAACAGAAGTAATTTAATAGCTTCAACATTTTCACAATCTTCAATGAGAAATCCATTTTCACCATCCCTAATAATTTCTGCTGTGGCACCTCCCGGATTGGATTGGATTGGAAAAGCGCCCATTACAATAGCCTCCAATAGTGTGTTGGGCATACCATCAGAAATGCTATTTCCAATATATATTATGGATTGTCCCATTAATTTTAAAACGGTTTTATGAGAAAGTGACTTAGAAATATCATATATCTCAAAATCAAACATAGATGTAAATCCATTTGATTGCACAAATTCCACTACTTCCATATCTGCACCAAAAACAACTACACGATAATGTTTTAGCTCTTCGTTTAAAAGCATTAATGCTTTCATAACTGTTATGCACCTGCCCAATTCCCCTTGATATCCTTTTATCAATATTAAGTTTCTGCTAGATATCGGTTGTATTATGAAAGAATCATACTGTTTTAAATCATAACCTCCGCCTCCTGGAAAAGAACCCAAAATCTGCCCTTTAAAACCCAATTGTTTCGCAAGCTCAATATCGCGCTTACAATCTGTAAACAAACAATCAACTCTTGGCAGCACTTTAATAATCCCTTTCTTATATAGTGGTATATTTTGATGATAATACAAATCACTTCCCCAAGTTGATAATACCCATTTTATATGAGGGTAAGTATTCATCACATTTAAAATGGGTGTACAAGATAAATGAAGTGTAAAACTATGAACTACATCTGGATTTACAGCTTTTAAATAAGCTTCAAAAACAGCATCTACTGGTCTGTCGTTGAAGCTTTGAATCCATTTATAAATTCTTGGGAAATGATTTTTCAAAGCATAACGTCCAGGAAAATCCCAACGGTATTTCCAGCTTTGTTTTTGATGAAGCCAGGACATACCACTTAAAATGCCCTTTTTACCACTAATATCAAAATAATACACCTCATGCCCAGAATGCTCTAGTTGTTCAGCCCAGCGTCTAAAATGAATGGATTTTATAGATACTAATAGAATTCTCATGTAGTGTTTTTAGGAATCAACACGTTTAATTAAATTAAATATCGATTGCTTATGCCATTCTCTATAATCTGCAATGTCATATCCATTTGATAAAAAAATAGCTTCAAGTTCAGGTCTAGTATAATCACTTAGCCATCCATTTTTAGTACGTGTTAATGTAACAATATCAGAACAACAATAGGACAAAATAAGTTGTTGTATGTTGGCTTTGCTCATGGTTTTCACAACAGTATCTATATCATAAACATACTCTAACACACCGCTAAAAACAGCCACGTCATATACCGTTAAATCAAAATTTATGGGTTTGTTTAAGTCACATATAATGGTGGTTTCATCCCTTTTTACAATATCTGAAGGTGTGTAAGATTTTACATGTCTTAAAAGAGTTTTCATATACATAGCGCCTGCGCCAAACTCAATAATATGGGCATCAGGTTGAATATAGGACGCCAATATGGCCGTTCGTTCGTTCCAATTAGGCAATAATTCCGCATCGCTTTTCCACCTATCAAAATCACTTCGCTTTTCCTTTATTAACGCTTTGGTTTTTAGTTCGCGCTGTTTAGTAAGTCTTGATTGTTTGTCTAGTCTTAAAAGTTTCTTTAATCTATGTATCACTTGTTTCATTGTAAACAAATTTAAACATTACTTTCGCTTTTAAATGGGCAAACTCGCATTAAATCCTGTTGTAGTTTTTCAATTTTTGAAGCTTCTGGTAAACTAGCTGTCGCATCAAAAAGCAACAACAACATGTCCAATGGCATGGCGCTCTCTATGTAGATGGGTTTATAGGTTGTAATAGCAACCGATTCAAAATAATCTTGAAATTTTATCCCATCACCAAACAACTTATCTGAAAACTCAACCCAAATTGCAGGGATTTGGTAGGCATGGGAAACAATTAAACCATGCAATGAAGACGATATGATGCGCTCACACTGTAAAAACAAATTGGTGGTGGTTTCTATAGTAGTGGTCATTAAATCTATAACTAAAATTGTATCATCATCTCTATACATTGTGTGTGCCACATCAAAATCTGTATAATGTGGCACAATTCCTAGACGATATTTTTTTTCAATTTGTGGCTTATAATACAATGGCAATAATAAAGCTGGATCTCCATAAATCTCAGGAACTTCATAACCTTGTGCTAATAAATTTTTTCTGGTTTGTGGCCCTCTTACCGCTAAAAAAATAGCCGATTTTACAACCTGATTTTGCTGAATAACACCACTGCCCCAAACAATGCATTTCCTATTTACATGTGTTAAAATACTACCAGCAGCAACATAAATAGGTTGGAAATAATCCTTAAAAGACCATCTATTAGGATGCGACCAAACCACCTTTCTATTTGATATTTTTTTCACCAAATAAGCTCCGATTAAATCACCATAATTTTCTTTGGTTTTTCCCATCAAATAGGGTTCGCTCCACCAAAACAGACGAATAGTTTTATGACTTTTCATAAGTATCTGTATTAAAATCGATGGTAAAGCAAATCTGCTTTAAATCGGTTGAAATAGTGTAACTATAATTCATATCACGATAATGAAATACAATGGCTTTTAAAATTAAATCATTAACCGCTTTCATAGTCATATAAGGCTGTGTCTCTTTGCCTAAGAATTTTTTAATTCTATATTTTAAAGATTTAAAATAAGGTGCTTCATTAACAATGACCTGTACAATGGTTTTTGAATACCGTTTTAGCACTTCGCCAAAACAATGGTCTACATGAGCCATAATATTATCTAACTGAATGACAACTTCTGGTCGTTCTAAGGTTTTTATATCGACCTTGTCATAACAATGTCCCCAAGATTTCGGATTAGGATGCGTAATCTTATGGTATGTATGCCATAAAAACTGACGTTGGTTTATGCGCAACACATTGGTTAATCGTGGTTGTACCTGTAACAATACCTCTTTTTTTTGAGGATAACGCCTGTGCCATTGGTGGTATAGCATAACCTCATGACAGCGGTTAAGTTTAAAACCTGCCGCTTGCAACCTTACATTAAGATCTTCATCTTCTGAACCGTAAAAATGAAAAAATTCATCTAGACCTCCAACTGTTTCCAAAGCCAGTTTTGAAAACAAACCAATACCAAAAGTGTCACCAACATGTGTGGTGGTTATTGATGTAAAATTTAAGGCACTTAACTGTCGCTTGGTTTCCAATTTAGACAAATAACCTATTTTAAACAATAAAAAACCATGAGGCTCTATATGTTTTACAACAGTTTCTGCAAAATGCGGCACAAATAGTACATCAACATCAGCAGTAATAATGTATGGCGTTTTGGTTAATTTAATACCATAATTTATTGCCTTGCTTTTGTTCCATAACAACCCTTCATGGGCAACATAATGATAAGTTGCAAATGAAAACTGTTCCACAATATCTTTTACAGCTTCAGAATATGTTGGCTCGCTGCCATAATCTATAAACAATACTTTAAAATTTTGAAGTTGTTGTTGCTCCAAAGACATTAACGATAGTTGCACACGATCGGCTTCACGGTTTCTAAAGGCGTAGATTATTGTAAATTCAACTTGCATATACAGTATTGTATTAAGCCTTTACTGCTTCACAGCAAACCATACTATTATTTTCTAATAAATATATCATACTCACTTTCAATGGTGTGTATTTTTCAATGGTATTCTTTAAAGTATAAGGACTAAACCAATAATTATGATCGGGATGCACAAGCTCTATAAATTGGTCTTTCTTCATAAAAAAATTCTTGCTTCGCTTTCTGGAAAAACAATTAGGAGCTGTTATTAAAAATGTTGTTGCGTCAATACGCGATACATGTTCCAAAAATTCCCTTACATTATCAACATGCTCTATAGTTTCAGGAACCAAACACACATCGTATGCTTTCTTTGGAATCTTACTGTATTCTGAATAATAATCTTGATCTACATACTGCCTTAAGTTCTCTATCCCTTCCACATCAATATCAAATCCATCAATGGTTTTGGTATATTCAGACAATTGAATATGGAGATTATTTTTAGGATTAAAAATAGGCCAATCGGTACATCCAAAGTGGATAATGTTCTTGTTTTCACATCGTTCAATAAAAAAATTTAGTCTATTATCAATCTTTTTATAATTCAATTTTTGAACCCAATATTGCCTTACGGTTTCGTAGTGAGGCTTAAAGCTTAGGCTCTTTTTAATGAATCTTTTTAACTGCTGTTTGCGTTTATAGAGTTCGTATTTTAGCATGTCTATATGTTCATTTGTTTTATACAAAGGTTATAAACCATTTTTAAATTATGGCATCCTGTTCTATAGTTTTTTTCAAATAATCAACCGAAAGATACATTTTTAAATCTGGTCTGTCCAATACTAACTGTTTTGGGTCTTTTTGCCAAGTCTTGTACAAAAAACCAAAAGCCTTAGCCAAACGTTCTATCGCATTAAACTCAAAACAATAAAGATATTCTTTACCAAGCAATCGTTTACATTCACTATAATGAGGCCCAATAACAACTATAGGTTTATTAGCGGACACACAATGGGCAAACTTACCTGGTAAAAAAGGACTGATTTCGGACTTAGCTTCTAATATAACATTAATGCAAGTCTTTTGCTGCATGGTATAGACGTCATTAAAAGGCACATAATCTTCACTGGTATATAGAGACGGCATATCACTTTTTTGTTCTGAAAAATAAGCGTCATACATTGATGGCTTTCCTAAAAAAATAAGTGATGATGTGTCCTTAGCTTCTGGACATTGCTCTAAAAATAATGCATAGGCTTCAACAATGAGTTTCGGATCTCTTAAATCTAATAAGTTACCAGCATGAAGGATATTAAATTTATCAGGATTAAAATAATCTGGTAATGGCATCTTAGCAACCGGAATACTACTTAGTTGATGTGGTATAATCAAGCTTTTACCTTCAATAGCACTATAATAACTCTCCATCCATTCTTTTAAAAACAAACTAGGAAACACCATCCGTTTTGCATTTAAAGTAATGTCCCTAAAAAAAAGACGTTGCTGTCTATAACCATGTGGAACATAATTATAAGGCCTTGGATACAATTGTTGCGGAAACGGATCATGCACATAAGCATACCATTTATCATGCCACTCAGGGAGGCCAAGTACGGCTTTATGAGACCTATAGCTGTTTCCTTTACTCAAGGTCCAAACCATATCATAAGCTTCAGGATTGTATTTTTTTACTGCTCTTTGTAAGCTTTTGGCATCGTTAAAAAAACCAAAGGAAAATCCAAAAAGCTTATCGACCATATTAGTAATATCAGCTTTAAACCAGCGTATCAATATTCTATGAAGCCTACTTAATAGATAAATCATATTGTTTTTTCGTTCTTTTATGGGAACACAAGTTATACCTTCAAGTTGTATATTTTTTTGTGTAAAGTGCAATACTGTTACTGCATAACCTGCTTTGGCTAAGCTTTGTATTAAAGCCACACGCCCTTTAGTACCACTACTGTCATCAACATTGATAGATTCAATTACAATTAGTATTTTAATACTATCAGTACTCATAGCAAATTAGCAGTTTTTAAAAGGCTTTTGTAAGTTTTCCATAAAGGAAACATATAAAACTTAAACGTTAAATATAGCTTGTTTTTTGTTGATGTTTCTGAAATAGTCAGAATACTATCTAATAAGGTCTTATCTCTAAAAGCAATTGCTAATCCGGCAAAATACTTAAGTAACATTGGAGTCAAAAGATCTTTATTGAATAAATTAGTCACTAACAATTTAATAGCTTGTTTTTTTGAATGGACTCGGGTCGGGCTTTTTGTATAATACTCGCCTGTATTTGAAACGGGATGCTTTCGGTTAAAATACAGCGTGTTTTTTATGTATAACCCAATTTTATCATTACTTATAAGCCTTGGATAACATTCCCATTCTTCAGCATACATCAAATTTTCGTTAAATTTTTCATTTATAAAACAGTCCTTTTTCCACATAACTGTACAAGAGGCTATCGGAATTGTATTGTTAATTATTTCGCCTATATCATTTTTAGTAATAGGGTAATCTATATGTAAGGTTTCTTTTTGAAATACAATTGAATTTGTAATGTTAGAAAATGCTTTTTTTTTATAAACACAAAAATCAATCGGCTTATTCTCAAAAGCCATTAAACACAATTCTAAATTCTGAGGGTGTACAATATCATCATCATCAAAAAAAATAACATAAGCTCCCGTTGCTATATCCAGTCCATAATTGCGGCAACCAGGCAATCCTTTATGATAGCTCTCCGGTCGTTTTAAAAATTGAAATCTTTTGTCATTTTCTAAAATAGGTGCAATAATGGATTCCGTTTCATCTATACCGCCATCATCAATAACAAGGCATTCCCAATCTTTATGTGTTTGATTTTTAACAGACTGCAAAGCCTCCACAATAAGATCTGCCCTATTGTAGGTTGCCATAATAATACTGACTTTTGGTTTATCTTTACTCATTAAAAAAGACTGTTTTTAATACTTTTTTAATCTTTTTCTTAATCGTTTTGATGCTATGTTCTTTGTCCTGAATGCGTTTTATAGAGGTGTCTTTGTAAATTATTGGCGCTTTGTATTTACCTTTATCATTATTAATTCTTTTTCTTATTGCTAACACATTATTAATTCTTTTGGTATGCATTTTAGACTTTCCGTAAACTCTTGCATACCACGTGTGATATAAAATGGGCTTGTCTAAATGATTAAATAATACGTTCGAGTATATATCGCCTTCAATAGAATTTTCAGCGTTCAAATACAATATTCTATGGCCATTTCGCAATAGCCAAAAATAGAAACAATAATAACCCTCAAAAGTACTTTCAAGATCATATTTATATTTTATAAAAGTATTATTAATTTTAAACTCATCTTTATTAACATATTGGTTTTTCAAAACATCCTCTCCATTCCAAATCTCCTTTAGTTTTTTAAAATTTAGTATCGAAAAATAAGTGTTTATTGCTATTGGACTATGGTGTCTAATTGGGTTTACACCTCCATCTTGCATACCACAAACCATATACTCATGTTCGTCCATGTATTCTATTAAATCCAATATATTCTTATAATCTATTAAAATACCATCTTCATCAATCATTATAAGCCAATCTATATCTTTGTCTTTTAATACATCCATCATATATATGATGCTCTGAATACCATACTTACCTTCCCTTCCGTCTATAACATATCTATCTGCATTTTGTGGGTAAAATATAGACGTTTTTTTGTACAGCTTAAAATTAGAAACTGTTGTTAAAAATGAAATTTTATCTTGTTGTATTGGCATTTTTATTGATTTCTATCTTATTGTAATGACTGCAGTTATAGAATCCGAAGGTGAATAAATACCAATTCCACATTTGCATTTTATTTCATGATAATTAAAATCGGTTGAACCACATCTATAACATCTATGGGGTAAAGTCGCACGCTTATAAATTTTAATGTTTGAAATTTTTCGGAAAAGATATTCTATTTCATTCGCGGTAAACAATGATTTTTTAGATATGTCTTTCAAGGTGCTACTGTCTAAATTCTTTCCTGTAGAAATTAAATGCTCAAAGCATAACAATAAATGAAATGATCCAATATAATTTGAACCGTTTTTTTTATAGAATTGATGCTCAGGATGTGAGGTATGTAAATCTTCTAAAATATAAACACCTCCTGAGGTTATATGTTTTACACTTTCCATCAAACAATTTCTCTGATGATCAGGAAGATGGCTTCCATCTTCAATAACTAAGTCAAGCTCTTTATCAATAGTGTTAAATAATGTTTCAATAGTTTCTAGAGAGCCTTGATCTACATAATAATATTTTATATTTGAAGCAACTGGCCATTCTGGTTGAATTGGCAGAATATCTGCCGCAAAAATTTCAGCATGAGGAAACTTATTGTTTAGCCACCTAATAGATTCGCCTTTAAAAACACCAAATTCAAGTACGTTATTACAACGTACCAATTTGCCTAGTTCTTCTTCATATAATGGTATATATCTATGCCAAAATTGCTTATCAGAACCTTTCAATAGGTTTTCATTCATCAGTTGTTTTTTAATGATTTTACTTCAACAATAAGTTAGTTTTTAATTGTTACAACATGCATTTACAGCCCACTTTTTTAATCACAGCTTTAATCCATCGCAAAGGTTTTAATACGTGGTTGCCAATGACAAAATCCAAGCGTTCAGTGTTTTTAATCTTTTCAATACTTTCCTGTCTAATACGCTCAATAAGATTTGCAACCAAACCTTCAAAATTGTCCTTATATAGCTCCTTGTGTTTAAAAATAATATGCTTAAACTTATCCAACTTCAAATCACGTATCCTATCCGTTGTTGAGTTTTCCCTAACTTGGTAATGAAACAGCAACTCGTTAAGCACATAAGCATAGCCGCCATGTTTCAATAATTGTATATAAAACTCCCAATCTTCAAATCCTAAAATGGGCAACTGCTCTTCATAACCACCTACCACCTCCCAATCATGTCTTCTAAACATGGAACTGCCCAAAGCTGAATTGGCAAACAAAAAATTCTGTATATCGCCACCTCGTGGTGTAACAATATCTATAGATCCTTTAGTATTAAACCGATTTGCTAAACAAGTTACTATTTTAATGGCGCTGTCATCCTGAAACTTTTGTACTGCTTTTTCACAAAAAGTTGGTTCAAAAAAATCATCAGAATCTAAGTTTAATATAAATTCACCTTTTGCTTGCTTTATAGCATTGTTTCTGGCAACACTCTGCCCTTGATTATCTTGGGTAATTAACTTGGTTATGCTTGGCTCTATGGCTTTAAGCACAGTTTTGGTTTTAGCATCAGAACCATCATCAACCACAATAATTTCAATATTGGGATAAGTCTGATTGAGCGCTGACCGCACAGCTTTTTCAATAAAATCTGAATCGTTGTAACAGGGTATTATAATAGAAATCAAATCCTTAATCATGTCATATTTATTATAAATAGTGTATCCCTTTTTGTCGATTTAACATAACACTAGACTTTAAATCCAGTTGCCTTAATAGCCTCCACTTCTTCACATATATTTTAAACGCTTTAAAATTTAACGTTAGTAAGCTTTTCAAACCTTTCCTTAAAAAAGAAAACTCAAGGTTTTCAATGTCTTTGTATTTATCGTTGTTCACATTCCCATAAACAACTTTTATTTGGTTTAAAAATACAGTATAATACTTTTCACTCCCTTTCAGTACTGCTTTACTGTTATTATTTTGGCTATCATGTCTAATAAAAATTTTAGAGGCTATCCCTATTTTGAATTGATGATAAAGTACTCGCTGGCAATAATTGTCGTCTTCGCCGTATAAAAAAAACATAGGATCAAAACCTCCTATAGTCTCTATGGTAGCCCTTGGCAATAACCATGCTGCAGCATTTACCATCGGCACATCATAAATAGCTTGCTTTAATTTGTTTAACACAAAATCCGAAATAAACGTTGACCCAAACCCATTTGTAATATAATAAAGAAAACTTTGTTCCAATGCTGTACCATCGCCATTGGTATGTATTGGGCTTATAATACCATAGTTTGGGTTGTCCTTGGCAAGTGCTACAAGACACTCAATCGTACTAGGCTCTACAAAAGCATCTTGATTAAGCAAAAAAACGTAGTCTGCGTTAGTTTTTAAGGCTTCCTTTATACCAATATTATTGCCTTTGCCAAAGCCCACATTCGTTTTAAGCTCAATAAGCGTAACCTGATCTTTAAAGTGTTCTTTAATATAAGAAACCGTAGCATCAGCACTAAAATTATCCACAATAACAACAGAAACTTCCAAAGTACTTTGCAACAGACTACTTAGACACTCCTGTATCCATGGCATAGCGTTATAAGTAACTATAACAACACTAACTTTATACATTAATTTAGTTTTAATTTTCTGTTCACTCAAATAAATAAAAGGCAAATAATCAATGCTTAAGATTGCGCTTAAACTTAATAACAAATCTTTCATTTATAGCACAACCTATTACACTGCCCCTAAAATACATAATTAGGCACATTACTTACAACCCAAAATCCATTTGTTTAAAAATTAAACCTAATTCAGCTTCCCTTATTCCCTAAAAAAGGTTTGAATATGGTCTGTATTTATTTAATAACCTGTATAGTTATTTTAGGACGGGTCATAGGACGGGTCAAGGATGTGCCTTAAATAAATTAAGGTCATAGCTACTCCATGGATAGTATATGGAAAAGCGATTTTTCCCACAATTAATCAATAAAATTCAAAAACTTTAAGCCAAAAACAACCGCATCGTTTTTAAATCCGTTTTGGTAAGAACGCACATAATCCAATCGTAAAAATCGAAACTTTTTAAAACCAATATTATCAATACCAATACTATATTCTTGATATGGTTTGTGGTTTGGTGTAGCCAACGTATGTGTGCCTATTACCAAATTGTAATTGAGCTTATTTAGTAAAGGGATTTTACCCAAAATATAGCCTTTAAAATCATGCTCTGCATGAAACTCCAAGTATTGGTTGTTGGTACTCAACTCGTAATAAGGCAAGTTGTTAAATACATTTAGGTAGTTGCTTGAAGTGCCAATACGTGTTTGGTTACCATTAAAATGTTGGTAGTCTGTAAAGGCAATATCTTCGGCATTAAATAGCTTTCCTGCTTTAATATTGTATTGAAAATTACCTTTGTTAGCTATGTTAAAGCCTTGTGCTAAACGCAGTTGTAATTGGTCGTAATTATAATCATCAACGCTAGATGCAAAGCCTTTTTCGTAACTTAAAAACACCGTTGGATAGTTGTCATTAGGTACTGTAAACTTACTGTCTGGATAACTAAAGTATTTCTGTCCAAAACGTATTCTTGCCGTGAGATTTAACTTGGCTATGTTATGCGTTTCAAAAGGAGCGCTACCAAAGGCCGTTTCATCTAAAGGATTGTTACTTGTGTAAGCATCATCTTCTTCATTAATGGTGACATAATCAGTCGTATTGTACAATGGTTTCCTGCGTTGGAAACTTAAATTGGAATACAGGTTTAAGCCATTAAAAATTTCCCTCGAAAAGTTTAATTGCACGTACGATGTTTCATGAAGTTTCATGTAATTGTCTTCAAAAAATAAAGTGCTAACCGAATTTATTAGTGGCGAAATGGCATTATTATTAAACTGTTGCGCAATGACACCTCCAGAAATACCAACAATTTGGTCGTTAATATCATTGAATTTGTATGTCACTGTTACAGTTCCCCTAAGTCGTTTATCGCTTAAACCATAACCTACAGTTCCGTAAAGAGCTAGATAGTTTCTAAACTCGTCATAGTTTTTCCTGAAAAACACTCTCATGTTATTGTTAAACCCTTGCACTGTATTAAAACTTGTGCCAGCAAGCGGACCACTAATGCTGAAGTATTTGTCTTTATAAGTGTTTTGATGGTCGTAACCAGAAATGATATCAGTGATTTTAAAGCGGTTGCTTTTGGCATCAATAGAATCTAAATAGGTTTTAGATTTTCTAACAATCTGAATGCTGTCTTTTACCACATAATCATTAGTTTCTTCTTTGGTTAGAGGAATTGGTCTAATGGTGTTCCAAAAGGTTGAATCTTTTTTATTGGCTTCGTTTTCAAAGGATAATATTTCCTTGCCAAAGGTCTTTTTATCAAAATTTGGGTTGAAATCATAATTGCTATACACTGCCGAAAAACGTCCTTCTCCTGTAATACCAAACATGCCATACGTAAAATCAATTTGCTGAGACATAAGTACCCAAAATTGTTCTGCTTCAGAGTAGCTAAAGGTTTGTGTCAATGAAATGACATCTGCTACTGGAATTTGTGCTTGCTGTCCTGTAATATCCAATTCTAAAGCATAAATAGACCATTGGTCTTCAACAATGTAAATAGTCCCAGAAAAAATACGATCGTTTTCACGCTTTGGAATCACTTTTATTTTATTGATGAGATTGCCTTTATCGTCATAAAACACACCATCCAATTTGTAACGATAATAGTTAAAGGCATAATCTGCAATTGGCGAGACAATCTGGTTGCCAAGTTCAATGGTGTTGTTGTAAAAATTGAAGTCAACATCCATTGCTGTATTAAAACTGAAGCCATTATCGTTACCACTTACTTTTGAAGCTGTGATTTTTTCTTTTAAATTATCAGGACGTTTAAAATCTATTTTCGATATGGTTTCTGAAAGATAAATGATACCACTTCTGGTAGAATCTAGACTGCCTTCAAGATCGCCAACTTCTTGACCTAATATTTTCTCAGGAACGTCCTCTATTTTGATGAGACCACGAGAATAGAAATCGGCTTTAAACTCTGCAATTTTCTCAAGCATGAGCTTTCTATTATCAATAGCAGCTCTAATAATGCGATTTGCAGGATTTTCGTTAGAGTTTATGACCACTTCATCAAGAGATAGGTTTTCTTCTTGAAGCGTGACGTTCAGCTCATAAGGGAATGAACTAATGTCAATGGTTTTCTTTTCGGTTTTAAAGCCTAAAAACTTAAAAACAATGGTGTAAGTGCCTTTCTCTGTAACATTAAGTTCGTAGTTACCATCATCATTACTTGTGGTCCCTTTATACGTGCCTTCAACATAAATATTAACAAAGGCTAAGGTTTCGTTTTTAGCGTCTTTTACACTTCCCATAATTTGCGAAAAGGCGACTGTATTAATACAAATTGCGAGTAGGAGAAGTACTTTTTTTATCATCTATGGTTGATTGATGGTTATCTTGTAACAGACGCTTTTTTTAATTTAAAAGTTGCCTGCAATTGTTCAAACATAAGTATTAAACGTTCGAAAGCCTGTTAGAAGTATCTTAAAGTTATTTGAAATTTTTCTTAATCCTGTCTAAGTTACGTTTGTTGTCGCGATCTTTAATAGTATCACGTTTATCGTATAGCTTTTTTCCTTTAGCTAAAGCTATTTCAAGCTTTGCGTAGCCTTTTTCATTAATAAATAAACGCAACGGAACAATAGTTAACCCTACATTTCTGACTTCTTTTTCAAGCTTTTTGAGTTCACGTTTGTTCAGCAACAACTTACGCTCAGCTTTAGGTGCATGATTGTAATAATTGCCATAAACATATTCTTGAATCGTCATATTGATTACAAAAAGTTCGCCTTGCTCATTAAACTCGCAAAAACTCTCTGCTATTGATGCTTTACTGTCTCTTATGGATTTGATTTCAGTTCCAGTTAACACAATGCCAGCAGTATATTTATCAAGTATTTCATACTCAAATTTGGCTTTTTTGTTCTTTATGTTAACTGTGTTTTTCATCGCATTCAAAACTACATAATTTTATTAAGCCATAAAATGTTATGAATTGATTAATTTTACGACAAGATTATAAACTCAGTATTCATGCAGAAATTAATATATATTGTAGCCATTTGCCTATTGATCGTGGCTTGTAAAACAGAAACGCCATTAACAGCTCAAGACGTTGTAGATAAAACTATTGAAGTTTCAGGAGGAGATAAATACTTAAATGCAGAAATAGATTTTGATTTTAGAGATATGCATTATCGTTCCGTAAGAGAAGGTGGTAAATTTCAATACGAACGTCAATTTCAAGATTCCATTGGTACCATAAAAGATGTATTGAATAACGATGGTTTTCAACGATATGTAAATGATGAATTGGCTGAAATTCCGGACAGCATGGCTGTAAAATACACTGCTTCAGTAAATTCCGTACATTATTTTGCTTTGTTGCCTTATGGACTGAATGATGCTGCTGTAAATAAAAGTAGCTTGGGAGAAGTGTCTATTAAAAATAAGGTATACCATAAAATCAAAGTGACGTTTAGTCAAGAAGGTGGAGGCGAAGATTATGAAGATGTATTTGTTTATTGGATAGATGCCGAAACCTTTAAAGCCGATTATATAGCCTATTCATACATTGAAGATGATGGTGTTGGCATCCGATTTAGAGAGGCTTACAATGAACGCATAGTTAATGGTTTGCGATTTGTAGATTATAACAATTACAAATCGGAAGATGCTAACATGGATTTGTTAGGCTTGGATAAAGCCTTTGAATCTAGCAGCTTAAAATTACTTTCTAAGATTGAGCTTGAAAATATTGTTGTTAAATAATTTTAGTCAACAACTAAAACAATATCACTCATTACACCAGAAGGTGATATAGTGACAATGTATAAGTTGGCATTATTGTCATCAGCCATATCTTGATGCTTTTGCTCACCCAGTACCGCATTTACAAAAGCAGGTGTTGTATTGCTATGGCCAACTACAAGAACAGTTTTCCCTTTATTGGATTCTAAAAACGCTTTGCCATCTATATTACTAGGATCATATAAGGTTAATCCCAATCCGTTTTTTTCTGCTGTTGGTTGTGCTGTTTGTTTGGTACGATTATAATCGGTTGAATACACAGCGTCAAAGAGTACATTTTGCAACACCAAACTCCATTTAGCAGCTCGTAAAAGACCTTCTTCTTTTAGTTTTGGATCTCTATCATCCATATTGGTTCTATCTTTTTCAGCATGACGAATAAAATAAAAGGTAGAGGTTTCTGCTGGTGCTTCTGTTTCTTTTTCTTGAGCACAAGATGTAAATGTTAAGGTGATGACTAGGAGTAAAGAAAGAAGCTGTTTCATGTTTTGTTATTTTTTGGAGATTAAAATTAATCTATTTTTTGTCAATTAAGGAATTGAAATGATAAATTATGTTTTTAATTCAAAAAATGAACTAAGCCAACTCCAAAGCAATTTCAACCATGCCTTTAAAAGTGGTTTCTCGTTCTTTGCTTGTAGTGCGTTCGCCAGAAACCAATGAATCTGAAATGGTTAAAATAGCAAGTGCGTTGACGTTGTGTTTTGCAGCTACTGTGTACAAACCTGCCGCTTCCATTTCTACGCAAAGCACTCCAAATTTCGACCACTTTTTGTAGCTTTCAAAATCATCAGCATAAAACTCATCGCTAGTAAATACATTGCCAGCTTTTATGTCTATCTGCTTTCTTTTTGCAATTTCAACAGCTTTAATAAATAACTCAAAACTAGCAGTAGGAGCATAATCTGCACCTCCAAAGCGCAATTCGTTTACACCAGAATTTGAAGATGCTGCCATAGCAAGAACTACATCACGAATTTTCACTTCTTTTTGATAAGAACCTGCGCTGCCAACGCGTATTAAATTTTTCACACCAAACTCATTTATAAGCTCATGTGCATAAATTGAAATGCTCGGAACTCCCATTCCTGTTCCCATTACAGATACTTTTTTGCCATTATAAGTTCCTGTGTATCCAAACATATTGCGTACCCTGTTAAAACAAACAGGGTTTTCTAAAAATGTTTCGGCAATCCACTTAGCCCTTAAAGGGTCTCCAGGTAATAAAATAGTTTCGGCAATGTCGCCTTTTTTGGCTTCTATATGTACACTCATATTTTTTTGTTTTAATAATCTGATTCAGATTTTTCGCCATTCATAATAGCAATTCCTGAGGAAACACCTAAGCGTTCCACACCAAGATTAATAAATTCCAAAGCTGTTTTGTAATCTCTTATGCCTCCTGAAGCTTTTATTTTAGTGTTGTAAGATTCAGCGACTTTTTTCATGAGTTTTACATCGTGTTTGGTAGCTCCTCCAGAACCAAAACCTGTTGAGGTTTTAATAAAATCGGCTCCGCTTTGTATGGCAAGTTCGCTGGCTTTAATTATTTCCAGTTCTTCTAAATAACAGGTTTCAAGTATTACCTTTAAAACATTGTTGGGCATCTCGTTTTTTACAGCTTCAATATCTTTCCATACAGCATCAAAATCCTTGCTTTTTAAAAAGCCAATATTCATGACCATATCTATTTCATCTGCACCATCTTTTAAGGCTTGGTTTGTCTCAAATACTTTGGCTTCTGTACTCATCGCTCCTAAAGGAAAACCTATGACACTGCACACTTTTACATCAGAGCCTTGTAAATGCTTTTTTGCCAATGTAACGTAGCAACTGTTTATGCAAACCGAATAAAAATTATGCTGTTTAGCTTCATTGCATAACTGTATAATATCCTCTTTAATAGCAGTGGGCTTAAGTAATGTATGATCTATGTATAAATTAAGTGATTTCATGAAAACAAATAAAGTGTAAAGTTACATTTTTTTGAATATAAGCAAGGATTTTTATTTGTTACAAGATGCGAATAAAAATAACTTTCAAACAATGACTTTTGTCATAATCATATGGTTTTATCAGCCTTAAATTTGCTAAAATTTAAAACCATATAATCATGAAAAAAACAATTTTTACGTTACTTTTAGCCTGTTTTGCATTTACTTTTATTAATGCACAGGATGATAATACAGAAAATCAGGACTACTCAAAATGGCAAGCGAGATTTAGAATAATCAGTGTTATCCCTTCAGCAGGTGATGATATTGATGATGCTGATGTAGCTATTTCAACAGCATTTGTACCTGAATTGGATTTTACTTATTTCTTTAATAAAAATCTTGCTGCTGAGCTAATACTTGGTACAGCAAAACACAATGTTGAAGTAGAAGATGCAGATGTAGATTTAGGTCACGTGTGGTTACTGCCTCCAACCCTAAACCTACAATATCACTTTTATTCAGGTGATTTTAAGCCTTATATTGGAGCTGGTATTAACTACACCTTCTTTTACGGAGTAGATGAAGGAGATGTGGCAGATATGGAGTATGACAATAGTTTTGGATTTTCTTTTCAAGCAGGATTGGATTATAACTTAAACGATAAATGGTTTTTGAATTTAGATCTTAAAAAACTGTTATTAAGTACAGATGTTAAAGTTGATACTGGTGAAGGTGTTCTTCCAGTTGAAGTTGATATCAACCCTTTAATTGTTGGTTTAGGTATTGGTATGAAATTTTAGTTGTACCTTTACTTAAACAAAAAAAACCTGTGAAGTGAGATTTCACAGGTTTTTTTTGTGCTTAATCATGATAATCTCTTTTAAATATCGATTTCTTGATGAATCATTTCTTCCATGATCTTTACTGAAAATGAACTTCCTATTCTGTCTGCTCCAGCATCAATGTACTTTAAAACGGTTTCAAAGTCCTTTATGCCAATTGATGCGTTTATTTTTAGTTGACCTTTAACGGTCTTCTTTATCATTTTTACAGCTATAAGTGTTGCTCCACTTTTTGAAAATCCTGAAGAGGTCTTAATAAAATCTGCTTTGGCATCAATACAAATTTGACATACTCTAAGTATTTCATTTTTTGCAAGTTCACTTATTTCAATAGTAACGTGTAATGGTATTTTGCCTATTGCCAGTTTTACATCACGAATGTCTTTATAAACGCCAACATAGTTCTGGTTCTTTAGCATACCCAGATTAATGACCATGTTAATTTCTTGCGCGCCATCTTCAATGGCCTTTTTTGCTTCAGCAACCTTTGATGCAGTAGATGAGTTACCAAATGGAAAACCTACAGTAGAACATATTTTTACATTGCCTTTTAGTAAATAGCTTTTTGCAGTAAAAATATTACTGCTACTAACACAAACAGAATGAAAGTTGTATTGTATTGCGACTTCGCAAAGCTGTTTTATATCTTTTCTGGTTGCAGTTGGCTTTAATAGTGTGTGCTCAAAGTAGGTTTGGATTTGCATTGGGAACAATTTTAACATTTAGGCTATAACTAATATACGGATAGTTTTAAAATTTAGATTTGATATTTAATTTTTATATTTTTTTATGGTTTAATTGCACTACAGATCATTCTTTATTTAGAACATAAAAAAGCAACATTTAAAAATGAAAAAGCAACGTTCATCTTAAAAAAAGAATCACGTTGCTTCAACTAACCAACCAATTATAAGACTGTAAAAAAAACAAATTGTTACAATTCTTCTACAAGATCTGCTTGATTTCTAAAAACGAGTTCATCATCAAAGGCATCTAATAGAATAATACTGTCTGTTGTAACCTTTCCGGCTAATATTTCTTTACTCAATTCATTAAGAACTTCTTTCTGAATCACACGTTTTACAGGACGTGCTCCATATTCGGGATTGTAACCTTTTTTAGCTAAATACTCAATAGCTTCTTGTGTTGCATCAAAGGTAATGCCTTGCTGTGCAATCATTTTAGCAACTGATTTTAACTGTAAACCTACAATGTCTTTTATGTTTTCCTTGGTTAAAGGTGTAAACATAATGGTATCGTCAATTCGGTTTAAAAATTCAGGTCTTACACTTTGTTTTAAAAGGGCAAGGACATCAATTTTTGCGGCTTCCATAGCCGATTCAATATCTTTTGTAGCTTCAAAACGCTCTTGTATAATATCACTTCCCATGTTTGAGGTCATGATAATAATGGTGTTTTTAAAATCAGCTACACGACCTTTGTTATCTGTTAATCGTCCTTCATCTAATACTTGTAATAAAATATTAAAGGTATCAGGATGTGCTTTTTCAATTTCATCTAGCAATACAACCGAATAAGGTTTTCTTCTTACCGCTTCTGTGAGCTGTCCACCTTCATCATAACCAACATATCCTGGAGGCGCTCCAACCAATCTGCTTACCGCATGACGTTCTTGG
>JAUIGO010000011.1 GCA_030429955.1 Bacteroidia bacterium | reverse complement strand
ACAACACTACAGATTATACCTCCTATTTTTTTGATCCTGAAACCAACAAGTGGCATCTAATTGCAAGCTTTAGACGACCACAAACCAATACGTATGTAACCAGACCTTATTCGTTCTTAGAGAATTTTATTCCGAATACTGGAGCACTTTCACGTCGTGGCGGTTTTTACAACCAATGGATGCGAGATAGCAAGGGTAATTGGCATGAAATTACTGAAGCCAAATTTTCAGCAGATGCCACTGCAAGAAAAGAGGCTCGATTAGATTATTCTGGTGGTATTGCAAACCATGGTTTTTACCTTAAAAATTGTGGTTTTACAGATGATTTTACTGAGATTGGAACACAACTGAACAGAACTAAATTAAATGCTCAACCTAATATTAATTTTAACGATTTAGAATAACTTACATGAACAAAAAAGCAGTATATACTAACGTTTCAGAATACTTTCAAATTGCACTAGGAATTTTTCTTGCCAGTGTTGGCTTAAAAGCTTTTTTACTACCTAACGATTTTTTAGATGGAGGTGTTACAGGAACTGCTATTCTTTTAAACTCACAGTTTGAGAGTGTAAACGTTTCTACTCTTTTGGTCCTTATCAACATTCCGTTTTTAATATTGGCTTACTTTACCTTGTCAAAACGAATTTTAGCAAAATCGGTATTTAGTATAATTGGTTTGGCTTTAGTGATTCATTATGTGGAATTTAGCACTATTACAGAAGATAAATTACTCATTTCCATTTTTGGAGGTTTGTTTGTTGGCTCTGGTATTGGCCTGACTGTAAAAAATGGTGCAGTGCTTGATGGTTCAGAGATATTAGGTGTGTTTTTAAATGATAGATTTGGCTTTAGTATTGGACAAATTATTTTGTACTTCAACATTATTTTATTCAGTATCACAGCCTTTGTGCTTTCGGTTGAAATTGCCATGTACTCTATTCTCACCTACATTGTAACTGCCAAAGTAATCGATTTGCTTATTGAAGGTTTTGAAGACTTTATTGGTGTGATGATTGTTTCAAAACGTCACAATGAGATTAAATCTGCTATCATCAATGAGCTTGGTGCAGGAATGACTATTTATAAAGGTGAAAAAGGCTATGGAAGCAATGGAGAAACTTATGATTTTAATATTATTCACTCAGTAATTAACCGAATTGATATTAGAAAAATGCATCGTGTTATTGACAAAGTAGATCCTAATGCTTTTTTTATTGAGTTTGACATTAACCATATAAAAGGTGGTGTTTTAAGAAGATATTTGGCAAAAAACAAAGGCAGAAAACTTCCTAAAGAAATTTTAGATTACAACAAAAATAAGCTCAAAAATAGCATCAAAAAGAGCTAATGTAAATATCATTACTTTTTTAGTTATCTTAGTGAGAGTTACCATTCATTATTCTTAATAAGATATGGTCATGCAAAAACAAAAAAAATTAATAATAATTCTCTGGATTGCCAGACTTTTAGGCTCTGTGGTTATTGCTTTTTTATTGTTCATGACTATAGGAGAATTACTAAGTACAGATTCAAAAACCGTAATGATAAAAACTACAGATATTCCTACTTTTATCTTATTTCCAATAAGTACCATCCTTGGTCTGTTAATTGCATTTAAATGGAAAGGTTTTGGTGGACTTATCACTGTTGGCGGAATGATTGGTCTGCACATTATCAGACCAGATTTGGCTTCCAGCTTACTAATAAGTGCCTTTGCTATTCCTGGCTTACTATATATGATTTATGCTGTTTGGTCTAAGCAGCATTAATCTTCATTAACATTCAAGTACGAATAACCTAATTGGTCCAAAGTAATAAATGCCGTTTTAGCTGATATTGCAACTTCAATTTCAGGAGCTAATTTTTCAGCAGGCAAATTCATAAATGCTAAACTTTGACCACAAACATAAAATTGAATTCCATGTTCTTTATAAACTCTGAGTGCTTCTGAGTTTGGATTTTTTATACCATACTTTTCTTCATAAGCAGCATCATTCAATATGGCTCTAACTGCACCTCCATGAACAACTACAGCCATTTTTAATTTCTCCTTTGGGACACCATTTGCTATGTTTAAATTATAGGTACGTCCAACTTCTCGTAATGGAGTTGCCAATTGACTTGAATCTTTTACTCTATCATAAACATCAATGACTACCTTATAATCAATCTCTGGGTTGTACTTTAAAACAGTATTATCAGTTTCAACAATTCCCATAAAATTATGTAATTTAAAAGTTGGATACTTTATTTTACCAACTAAATATGGTGGTAAAGAATCTTGTGCAAAACTAGAAAACTGAAAAAGGGCAATAACAGCAAGGATGATTATTTTTCTCATGAGTGTGAATTAATTGCTCTAAGTTAACAATTATTATTATAAGTATTCACTGTACTGCATGACTCTAAAATCAAACGTATTAAAATTAGGATTCTTTGTTTTTAATTGTTTGTATAATGGCAACCTACTAATCGAGATATTGGCTGCTCCAGAACCTGAGGTTAGTGATACTGTTTTGATTTTTCGAATAACTCTAGCAGATTCCTTTGCTTCACTCGGAATGACAAATTTATGAACTCTTGGAACTTCATTAGAAACCAATTGGAGTTTTATATTGTAATCTTTTATATGTTTTCTAAAGAAATACTCTGGTCCGTTTTTACTGTTTCCTCCAGTAAATAGTATGGTTTCAATATTAGGATACTGTTTTAAGTAACCAATGACATCACGCAATACTATGTTTTGCATGCCTAAATCTGAAGCATCTATTTTTTCACGTTCTGCACTTTCAACAATATCACAAACACCTATTTTATGCTTTATGAGGAATTGTTTTCGCTCATCAATGGCTTTTTGTGAATTGTCATATCGCAATCCAAGATTATGAATCTTATCAATAAACAACCAAAGGGAATTGTAATAACTTCCATAACAGAAATCGACATCTTTTTCCAACAGTTCACCAGTTGAAAAACGTGGTGGTGGCAAAGTACCAACGATGAGTTTTGTGGTATCTTTTTGTATAAACGGTTGGTAAGGATGTTGGTGTTTGAACATCTATCTAGTAAACACCAATTCGGTTTCAGTAGACATAGCTTCACTAAATCTGTAACCTTCATAGTTAAAGCCTTTAATATCTTCAATAGTGTTTGCGTTGGTGTCAATAATATAACGCGTCATATAGCCTCTCGCTAGCTTGGCAAAAGTCATAATGGTTTTGTATTCGCCATTTTTAAAATCTTTAAACGTTGCTGTAATTACAGGAACTTTTAAGGCTTTCACATCTATTGCTTTAAAATATTCGTTGCTTGCCAAGTTTAAAAATAACTCACCATCTTCAAGCTCATCGTTTAGTGTTTGTGTGATTTTTTTCTTCCAGAACTCGTATAAGTTTTTGTTTTTACCAACTGGAAATTTGGTTCCCATTTCCAAACGATAAGGCTGTATTAAATCTAAAGGTTTTAAAACACCATACAATCCAGAAATAATACGCACTGTGTCTTGTACTTTTTCTATTTTGTCTTTAGGAATGGTGTACGCATCTAAGCCTCGATACACATCACCACTAAAAGCATAAATGGCTTGTCTTGCATTGTCTTTTGTAAAAGGCAATTGCCATGCTTGATTTCGTGTATAATTAAGTTCACCCAAAGCTGGAGAAATACTCATCAATTTAGATAAGCTTCTGGCTGATTTCTTTTTGAGCAGTTTATTTAAGCGTTCAGACTCTTTTAAAAAACGAGATTCTGATGCTTTTGTTGTTGGCAACTTACTTTCAAAATTAAGTGATTTGGCTGGAGATAGTACAAGTTTCATTGATAAATTTATTTATCATTCCCTTGAAAAAGGGAATCTATTTGTTTTGTTTCAAAGTTACAATTCATTACTTAATATGCCTATTTTGAAGCATTTTTTTCTTTTCAATTTTCCTATTTGTGTAGTATTTATAACAAATATTACGCAACCTTTTTTATGATTTAACATCTTATTAACAAAAACAAAAACATAAACGCTATGAAAAAATATGTTTTAATTTCCTGCCTTTTTGCCCTAGTTGTTTCTTGTAACAATGACGATGAAAATAATTTACAATCAACGAATGGTGAGTATTTATTGAAATCTATGTCTCGTATACAAGCAGGAGAACAGAGACTGTTTGATTATAATTCAAATAATCAGCCAATTTCCCTGATTTTTATGTATAATTTTAGGACAGATTATTTATCAGCTGAATATGTTTACGATAATGACGTTCTAATAAAAATATCTATTGAGAGAGATTTAGGAGACAATGTAATTGAAAATTATGAATTTTCATTTACAGAGTTTAATGAGTTTGGTGGTCATGCAAATATTTCCTATACAACAACTGGCTATCCCTCTTATAAACCTAGAGAGTTTGATGTTGTTTTTGAAGGTAAACTTATAAAATCATTTAAGTGGACAGATTCAAATGGTGGAACTTTGCAACACTTTTTTAACCATGATGAGATTGGAAGGCTCACATCTATTGAACAAATTAACAATGATTTGCCTGTTCCTCCTTGCTTTTCCTACTTTGATGCCAGTTATGAGATTACGGAATGGGACGACAATGAAAGACCTGGCAACCTTAGCATTTTTCCTTATATAAATTGTTTTTTTGAATACTACTTGTTTCCAAATCACTATTATTCAACCAAAAATCCGAAACGTATTTTGGTATCAGAAATAAATTATGTTGCTGGCACAGATGATATTAAACCAACATATGAATACGATATGTATGGGAATACAATTTCTTATTTGGGTTATTATATTAATGAAAGAACTTACGCTTCTTATATAGAAGCAAATTAACAAAATCTAAAAATATTTACGCTATGAAAAATTATGTTTTACTGTTAGATTTTTTAGTCTTTTTTTCTTCATGCAATAACAATGACGACGCATTAGACATTAATGATCCTGAATTCTTAATGTACAAAATTTATGGTTTGAACAATTTTAAAGCCACCTATGAGTACAATGCCAACAACGACCCAATTTTTTTAAATATAGACGATTGCATATTTTATAATTATGAATATGATAACAATGGTATTCTTAAAGCGATATATGCTGAACATATTATTGAAGGTGAAAGTAAATTTTCAGAATATCAATTTACTTATTTTAATGAAAATGGATGCAAAGCAAATTATGTTGGCTATGACCCATTTACATTTTCGTCAGAAGGTCATGAGCTAGAGCTGGAATTTGATGGTAACCTTGTTAAATCTATTAAAACCACTTACTTAGATGGTATTATGGTAAAGTCAAATTTTCATCATGATATGGCTGGCAGGTTGACAGAAATAACTCAAGAAAATAATTTGATTGGAGCTTATGCTTGCGATTTGTTCTTAATAAATCAATATACAATAGAATCTTGGGAAGATAATGTAGTGCCATCACAATACAGTGTTGTAAGAAATTTTCATTGCTTGCCTTTCTCTTATTTTTTATTTCCAAATTATTATTTTTCAACCAAAAACCCTAAAAAGATAATTCCTGATAATTATTCAAATTTTGTAAATGGTTATGATATAAATTTAGTCTACGAATATGACGATAATGGAAATACAGTTATGGCTAGTGATAGCTCTTTCTATCAATATAAAAGAGTTTATATAGATTATATCGAAGCTAATTAAAACGAACTACTAATTTGTTAGGTTATTTTAAGAATGATGCTCCAAAATTTATTCTAAATCTTGATGCTTCGCATAGTTTCTCCACTTCTCGATACACAATTGCATATCTTCAGGGATTTCAGAAGTAAAACGTAAAAATTCACCTGTTTTTGGATGTACAAAACCTAAGGTTTTGGCATGCAAAGCTTGTCGTGGTAACACCTTGAAGCAATTTTCAACAAATTGTTTGTATTTGGTAAAGGTAGTTCCTTTTAAAATGATTTCGCCACCATAACGCTCGTCATTAAACAAAGTATGCCCAATATGTTTCATGTGTACACGTATTTGGTGTGTACGACCAGTTTCAAGCTTACAAGACACTAAAGTGACATAACCAAAACGTTCCAATACTTTATAATGAGTTACTGCTGGTTTGCCTTTGTCTGCTTCATCATCAAAAAACACCGTGTTTTGCAATCTGTTTTTTGGATGTCTTCCTATGTTGCCTTCAATTGTGCCTTCATTTTCTTCTACATTTCCCCAAACCAAGGCCACATATTCACGTTCGCTTGTTTTTTCAGCAAACTGGTTTGATAAATGTGCCATGGCTTCTTCGGTTTTAGCAACGACTAATAGACCACTTGTATCTTTATCTATTCTGTGTACTAAACCAGGACGTTCACTCGAATTATTTGGTAAATTATCAAAGTGAAAAGTTAAAGCATTAATTAAGGTACCTGAATAGTTACCATGGCCTGGATGAACTACCATTCCAGCTGGTTTGTTCACTACCAAGAGGTCATCATCTTCATAAACAACATCAATTGGAATATCTTCAGGCACTAATAAATATTCATGAGGTGGATGAGCAAATAATACTTTGATTTCATCAAAGGGCTTTACCTTATAATTGGATTTTACAGGTTCGCCATTTACGTATATACTACCTTCTTTGGCAGCAGCTTGAATTTTATTTCGCGTAGCGTTTTCAATAAAATTCATCAGATACTTATCAATACGCAAAGGTTGCTGACCTTTTTCAGCTACAAAAGAATAATGTTCGTATAAATTGTTATCGTCGTCTTGAAGTTCTTCCTCCATCTTAAGGAATTTGTGATGACCTGTTACCATTACCTAAAACCAGATCAATTTTAGACGTTTTTTCAAGCAAGGTTCCAGGTGTTATGGTTTCGCCTTTATACTTTAGTTCAAGAACTTCGTCTTTACCAATATCATTGGCATACGTGATATTCCCAACTTCAAACCCTAAAGCTTCAAGTGTTGGCTTTGCTTGTCTAAACGTACGACGGATGATATTTGGAACTCCTATTTTTCGATATCCAGAAGGATTTAAAATAAGATATATTTTGCGGTTTTCCTTAACCAAAGAACCTGCTTTAGGAGAATGTTCTATAACAGAATACTTAGGATAATCTGGGTTGTAATTAGCAGAGTCCTGTACAACCATTTGTAAATCTTTATCCTTAATTTCCATCTCTACAACGTCTAACGATTTCCCTGTTAATTCAGGCACTTCAACAAATTCACCATGGTTGGTAGAAAATTTTAACCATTGAAGCGTTAAAAAACTCAATACGATGATAGCAAGTAATGCCAAACCTAGTTGTTTTAAAAACACTTTACTTTTTAAGAACTGAATGATACTCATAGATTGTAAATATTTGCAAAACTAATCAAATTTATGTTTTAAAATAAAATTCAATTAACATTAGTCAATATACGTCATATAAAACCCAAAAGGTTTTTCGTTTATAAATTAATATTGATATTTTTGAATAACTAATAATAATTACGTTTTATTGTTGGTTTAGGATTTTTCAGTTATTACTAATTAAAGGGATTCCTGCTTTCGCAGGAAATATTATGAAAAAAAATATTGCCATAATTATGGGAGGCTATTCAAGTGAATATGAAATCTCATTAAAAAGCGGAAACGTAGTTTATGAATCTTTAGATAGTGACAAATACAATCTGTTTAGAATCCACATTTTCAAAAACAAATGGGTTTACGTTGATGATGCCGAACAAGAGTTTCCTATTGATAAAAATGATTTTTCAATTTCTGCTAATGGCTCTAAAACAACCTTTGATTGTGTCTTTAACGCCATTCATGGTTCTCCTGGAGAAGACGGTTTTATGCAAGCCTATTTTAAATTGCTGAATATTCCACAAACCAGTTGTGGTATGTATCAAGCTGCTTTAACCTTTAACAAACGTGATTGTTTAAGTGTTTTAAAACCTTATGGGATTAAAACTGCTGAATCCTATTATGTGAACCTTGGAGATAATATCAATGAAGACGCTATCATTAAAAAAGTGGGTTTGCCATGTTTTGTAAAAGCCAATAAAGCCGGTAGTAGTTTTGGTATCACCAAAGTGTATAAGAAAGAAGAGTTGCAAAATGCTATAGAAGTCGCTTTTAAAGAAGATGACGAAATTATCATAGAATCATATCTGGATGGCACTGAAGTATCTGTTGGAGTTATTACATACAAAGGTGAAGTGAAAGTTTTACCAATTACAGAAATTGTAAGTGATAATGACTTCTTTGATTATAAAGCCAAATACCTTGGCGAATCTCAAGAAATCACGCCAGCACGACTTACAAAAGAGCAAGAAACCAAAGTGAATAAAGTAGCTAAACAGGTGTATGAAATTTTAAAAATGAAAGGGTTTTCAAGAAGCGAATATATTTTTAAAGATGGAGAGCCACATTTACTTGAAGTGAATACAGTACCAGGATTTACAAAAGCGAGTATTTTACCTCAGCAAGCTACTGCTGTAGGGATCTCTCTACAAGAATTGTTTGGGAATGCTATTGAAGAAGCATTAAAATAAAAGCGTTATTTTAGTAGTATGAAACGAGCCATATTTCCAGGATCTTTTGATCCCATTACTTTAGGTCATTACGATATTATAAAAAGAGGCGTTACGCTTTTTGATGAAGTTATCGTTGCTATCGGTATTAATGCTGATAAAAAATACATGTTCACAGTAGATGAGCGTAAAAAGTTTATTGAAGATACCTTTGCCGATGAACCTAAAATAAAAGTGATGACTTATGAAGGCTTAACGGTTGACTTTTGCAAAAAAATTGATGTCGAATTCATTTTACGAGGTTTACGCAATCCAGCCGATTTTGAATTTGAAAAAGCCATAGCACATACCAATAGAGATTTAGCTCCAATTGAAACTGTGTTTTTACTGACCTCAGCAAACACCTCTTACATATCATCTTCGATTGTAAGAGATGTGATTAGAAATCATGGTGATTACACCAAGCTTGTTCCTAAAAGTGTTCGTATTAAATAAGACCAAATGGAAAGTTCGAAACAACTTGCAAATCGGTTTAGAGAAGTTATTTTGAATGGTAATTGGATTGCCAACACAAATTACTACGACCTCATTGCAAATGTAAATTGGCAAGAGGCTATAACAAAAATAGATTCTCTAAACACAATACTTTCCTTGACTTTTCATGTAAACTATTATATAGATGGAGTATTATGCGTTTTTGAAGGTGGAACACTTGAAATCAAAGATAAGTTTAGTTTTGACTATTCACATATTAAAACAGAGACTGATTGGGAAAATCTATTGAACGATTTATGGAATAATGCCAAAAAGTTTGCAGATTATGTAGAACAAATGTCAAGTAATAAACTAGATAGTATTTTTGAAGATGAAAAATACGGCACCTATAGAAGAAATATTGAAGGTATTATCGAGCATAGTTACTATCATTTAGGCCAAATTTCCTTAATAAAAAAAATGATAAAAGTGCATAACGGCTAAGCATAAACTAACCTAAACCAATGAAACCCTTCAACATTAACTTCTTAGACCATGTTGCTATTCGAGTTAAGGATTTGAATGTTTCAATAGAATGGTATTCTAAAGTTTTTGGATTAAAAAAATATCAGCTTGAAAAATGGGGCGAATTTCCGGTATTTATGCTTTCAGGTAAATCTGGTATTGCCTTATTTCCAGCAAATTTAGAGCATGAAAAACTTAACTTAAGCTCTAGAAATGTCAAGATAGATCACTTCGCTTTTAATGTGTCTAATGAAGATTTTGAGAAAGCACAAAATCATTTCAAATCACTTGGAGAGCCATTTCAATTTCAAGATCATTACTACTTCCACTCTATTTATTTGAAAGATCCTGATAACCATACAGTAGAACTAACAACATTGTTGGTTGATGAGGCCGATTTCTATAAATAGATTTGTAATCCTGTGTATTATAAATTATACTCTCCCAACCCTTTAGTAAAAGCTTCCGGGTTTTCAGCTAAATGATAGCGAGGATCATCAACAGCTTCTATAATCACATCTCTAAAGATAGGACTAGACTTATAAAGTAACACTTTGCAATCTTCGCTAAGATGCTTTAGTTTAATAGATTTTCCTTCAGCTTTATATTTATTGACCAAGTTAAAAATGGCTTCAATTGCAGAATGGTCACTCACTCGTGCTTCAACAAAATCAATTTCTACTTGATCAGGATCGTTTTTAACATCAAATTTTTCATTGAATGCAGTAATACTACCAAAGAATAATGGTCCCCAAATCTCATAAATCTTTGTGCCATCTTCACGCATACGCTTTCTAGCTCGAATGCGTTTCGCATTTTCCCAAGCAAATACCAAAGCACTAACAATAACACCAGCAATCACAGCAATGGCTAAATCAAATAAAACTGTTAAACCTGATACTAAAATCAAGACAAACACATCTGTTCTTGGAATTTTGTTCATAATCCTAAAACTTGACCAAGCAAAGGTTCCAATAACCACCATAAACATCACACCAACTAAAGCTGCAATTGGTACTTGTTCAATAAGTCCTGATGCGAATAAAATAAATCCTAGTAAAGCTAATGCGGCAACTATACCTGAAAGTCGTCCTCTACCTCCACCTTTAATATTGATGATAGATTGACCAATCATAGCACAACCTCCCATTCCACCAAATAAACCAGTGACAATATTCGCACCACCTTGAGCTAAACATTCTCTATTCGTATTTCCTCTGGTTTCGGTTAAATCGTCAATAAGATTTAAGGTCATTAAAGACTCAATCAACCCAATGGCTGCAAGAATCAAAGCATAAGGACCAATGAAAATTAAGGTCTCCATATTAAAAGGAACTTTGCTGAAAATATCCGTTTGAAATTCTGGTAATCCACCTTTTAAACCTTCTCCTCCACCTTCACGAATAAAACTACCAACAGTGGCCACATCTAAATTTCCGAGAATCACGATAGCAGACACAACCAAAATTGCAATTAAAGCTTCAGGAAGTTTTTTGGTGAGTTTAGGCAAACCAAGCATAATTCCCATAGTAAGCGCAACTAAACCTAACATCGTCCAAAGTTTTCCTCCTGACATCCAAACTTCTTCTCCGTTTTCTACAGTCATAAACATCCCTAATTGTGACAAGAAAATCACAATGGCTAAACCATTTACAAAACCCATCATTACTGGATGCGGAATCAACCTGACGAACTTTCCAAGTTTAAAAACACCTGCTAGTATTTGTATAAAACCCATTAAAATAACAGTCGCAAACAAGTAATATAAACCTAATTGCTCACCTTCAGCTCCCATGGCATTTCCTTTAGCTACTAAAGTCACCATAACGACTGCCAATGCACCAGTTGCTCCACTAATCATGCCTGGTCGCCCTCCAAAAACAGACGTGATCAAACCAATCATAAAAGCTGCATACAATCCTACCAAAGGATCAACTCCAGCTACAAACGCAAAAGCGACAGCTTCTGGAACCAAAGCTAATGCCACTGTCAATCCGCTTAAAATATCATTTTTTGCATTTGCTGTTCTTTTTCTAATAAATTCAGTCATGATAGTCTGTTTTTAAGAAGCTGCAAAAATACAGTTAAAAACTGCAATAACAACAAATGACACATTTAAATATAGCTTATTGATTTTGAAGTATTTAAAAAAATCGCTATTTATAAAATGCTATTAATCCTACTTGATTGTTCAACTTTTTGATGACATTTCCTTAAATCTTCGATGAAATATTAATAACCTAAAATGATTAATTATGAAGATTTTTACTCTCTTAACTTTATTGTTCCCATTCTTAGTACTTTCTCAAGGTAATCCTGCGTTCACTGAGGCTAATATTGAAGCCGTTTACAGTCAATTCAATTTAACAGGTGATGGTGTTATTTTTGCTAGTATTGAGCGTGGTATCGATTACACGCATCCAGCATTTATTAATCCTGATGGCACTACCAAAATTGCTTATATCTATGATATGATAGATTCTTCTGGAGCTAACGATCCAGGTAATCCTTACGGAATAGGTACAATTTTTACTGAAGCAGATATCAATGCTTCTTTATTAGCTGGAGGCACACCATTAACAACAGATAGACATGGACATGGTACAGCTTGTACAGGAATATTAGCTGGAAATGGTAGTGGAACTACAAATGGAGAATTTCATGGAGTTGCTGTTGATGCAACTATTATTTCGGTTAGGTTTACACTTGATGCTTTTCCGCCTTTTGCAGGTGAACCAGGACAAAGTGGTTTTTACAATCCAGATTATCTTCCTGTGGCACTTCAATTTGTACATGATAAAGTTACAGAGTTAGGCTTACCAAGTGTTACTCTAATCAATTTAGGGTCTTTAGGAGGTCCAACTGATGGCACAAGTAGTATAAGTCAGGCAATGGAAGATTTTATAAACCAAGGTCACATTTTAGTTTGTGGAGTTGGCGATGATGGTGGAGGAGATAACCATGCTCAAGGTACTATAGCTCAAAATCAAACAATTGAACTTGAAATTAATAAAGCCGTTTCAGGTAACTTACGTTTTGAGCTTTGGTATAGCGAAGACGATCGTTTTGATGTAACAATTGAAATTCCAGGAGGAGCGCAATTTGGGCCTTACGCTGCTCCAGTAAATGCAAATAGCGCAGTTGACCGATTCCCTGGTACATTTAATTTTTATCATAGAGGTGCAAATCAAGAGTTTTATGGTGCCTCAAGTAACAGAAGAAATATATTTATTGACTTTTTTGGTGCTAACGGATTGTATAAAGTGATTTTAAATGGCGCAACTGTGACTGATGGAGGTTTTCACGCTACATTAAACCCAGCAAACCATTATTCGAGCAATGCATTTCAAACTTTTGTCGTTCCAGGTGCAAGTATTAATGATTTTGCATCTACACAACAAGTGATTGTACCAACAGATTATGTTTCAAATAACACTTGGACAGATATTAACGGAGTTCCGAGAAGCAGACCTGCAGGTGAAGGAGATCCTGGCGAAATTTGGGTAGGTAGTAGTGAAGGTCCAACACAAGATGGAAGACAAGGAGTTGATTTTGCATCTCCTGGAGAGGTGATTTTTGCTCCATATAGCCCAAATACTTGGTACTCAAACTTTGATTTTAATTTGGTACAAGGTGGCAATGGTCTTTATGGCATACAAACTGCTGTAAGTGCAGCTGCTCCATTAACATGTGGTGTAATTGCACTAATGCTAGAATTAGATCCAACATTATCAAATCAAGAAGTAAAAGATATTTTGAGTCAAACTGCAAGACAAGATAGTTACACTGGAGCTGTACCAAATGCAACTTGGGGAAGTGGAAAAATAGATGCACTTGCTGCTATTCAAGAAGTGAACAATCAACTTTCGTTAGAAAATCAAACATTAAATAATGGTATCAAAATTTATCCTAATCCAACTACTAATATTATTAATCTCAAATCTAATTCACCAATTACGAAACTTTCTATTTATAGCATTGATGGAAAAGTTTTATCTATGAAAAAAGGTAATATAAATATATTGAATATCTCAAAATTTAATTCAGGCATGTATATTCTGGAAATAGTTTCAAACAACAAAACCTCGTTCCGCAGAATTATTAAAAATTAATATCACAAGGAAAACTTCAATAAAATATTATTGCTTATTTAACCTAAAATTATGTTGTATGTATACCATGTTAAAAGCATACATTTCTCGTACATTTGCAGATAATTATTTGTATTTATGAAATGCCAAAACAATTAGTCAATCTAAACAACATGATAATAAAGGCATTGCATCTGACATATAAGAAACAATAAATATCAACAAATGAAACCACAAGATATTGAGAATATTGAATTGCAATACCTCACTTTAGATGACTATCAAGAATTAAAAGGCGCGATGCAGCAGGCTTACAAAACGATGCCTAATTTATATTGGAGAGAAAATCAGATAAAAACGCTTATAGATAAATTTCCTGAAGGTCAAGTGGTTATTAAAATAAACAACCAAATTGCAGGTTGTGCACTGTCCATTATTGTAGACTACGACAGTATTGACGACATTCACACTTATGAAGACATTACTGGAAATTACACTTTCGATACGCATGATGCAGATAAAGGAGATGCTTTGTATGGCATTGATGTGTTTATTAAACCAGAATTTCGCGGCTTGCGTCTGGGAAGGCGCTTATATGATTATAGAAAAGAAATTTGTGAAAAATTAAACCTAAGAGGTATTGCTTTCGGAGGAAGAATACCAAACTTTCATAAGTATTCTAAAGAAATGACGCCTAAGGAGTATATAGACAAAGTTCGCAGAAAAGAAATTCACGACCCAGTTTTAAACTTTCAAATTTCAAACGATTTTCATCCAGTTCGTATTTTAAAAGGGTATTTAGAAGGAGATAACGCTTCTGGTGAATATGCGGTTTTATTGGAATGGGATAATATTTATTACGAAAAACCTTCTAAAAAAGCAGCTACAAAGAAAAAAATAGTTCGTCTTGGGCTTGTACAATGGCAAATGCGATTATATAAAGACTTTGAAGAACTGATGCAACAGGCTGAATACTTTATTGATGCTGTGTCTGGTTATCGTTCGGATTTTGCATTATTCCCTGAGTTCTTCAATGCACCTTTAATGGCTGAAAACAATCATTTGTCAGAACCAGAAGCCATACGAGAACTGGCAAAATATACTGATGCCATCGTGCAAAAATTTTCAGAATTCGCCATCACTTATAACATCAATATTATAACCGGAAGCATGCCAGAGATTAAAGAAGATTTGCTATACAACGCTGGTTATTTATGCAAAAGAGATGGTTCAATTGAACGCTATGAAAAACTACACGTTACTCCAGATGAAGCAAAAGTTTGGGGAATGCAAGGAGGTAACCAACTCAAAGCTTTTGATACAGATTGTGGTAAAATTGGCATATTAATTTGTTACGATTCAGAATTTCCTGAACTAAGTAGAATTTTAGCAGATGAAGGCATGGATATTTTATTCATTCCGTTTTTAACTGATACTCAAAACGGTTATTCCAGAGTTCGCCATTGTGCACAAGCAAGAGCCATTGAGAACGAGTGTTATGTGGCTATTGCTGGAAGTGTTGGCAACTTGCCAAAAGTCCATAACATGGATATTCAGTTTGCACAATCCATGGTATTTACACCTTGTGATTTTGCCTTTCCTGCAAATGGAATAAAAGCGGAAGCTACAACCAATACTGAAATGATTCTAATTGCCGATTTGGATATAGATTTGTTACGTGAGCTCAATCAATTTGGAAGTGTTAGAAATCTAAGGGACAGACGAAAAGATCTTTTTGAGTTGAAGAAAAAGTAATTGAAAAATATTTTTTCCTTTTGTAAAAGCAATTAAAAAATAATATAATTTTGTTTAAAATTTATATTGCGATTTTACGCCTTAAATGAATAAATATATTGTTGTTAATCAACCTGATAAATGGAAATTTTCAATTGAAAATATTTCAGTTATCTCTTCTCAGGAATACCTTACAAATCCTAAGTTTTCACTTTTAAAAAACGCTCGAATATTTAACCTTTGTAAAGATTATTCTTATCAATCCAAAGGCTATTATGTATCATTATTAGCCGAAGCCAGAGGACATTCAGCCATTCCAACTGTAAAAAATATTGTTGATTTAAGAGCTCTAAAACTAGTACGCATCGTATCAGAAGAATTTGACGATGTCATACAACAAAGCTTAAAAAACATTAAGTCTAGAGAGTTTACGCTGAGTATTTACTTTGGTCAAAACGTGGCTCAGAAATACAAAGAGTTAAGCAGTTTGTTTTACAAGCACTTTCAAGTCCCTTTTTTACGAGTAAAGTTCAATTATAACACTAAGTGGAACATCCAGAGCATCAAGGCTATTTCAGAATCTGAAATTCCTGATGAACATTTGGATAGCGTGCATGAATTTGCCAATCAGTATTTCTCCAAAAAACGTTATGACACACCAAAATTAACCACCTCAGATTTTGATTTGGCTATTTTGGTAAACCCTAACGATCCTGCGCCTCCAAGTAATCCAAAAGCCCTAAAAAAGTTTATTGATATTGCCGAAAAAATGAATATCTATGCCGAAATCATAGAACCAAAGGACTTGTCTCGCTTGTCATCCTTTGATGCATTGTTTATACGTCAGAGTACAGAGGTCAACAACGAAGCTTATGCTTTTGCACGAAAAGCGCAACAGGAAGGGATTGCTATTATTGATTATCCTGATGCCATTTTAAAATGCTGCAACAAGGTATATATGGCTGAAGCACTGAATAATGCTAATATTGATACACCAAAAACTGTTATTGTACATAAAGATAATAGAAACGATGTCATCAAACAAGTTGGCTTACCTTGTGTTTTAAAAGCTCCAGATTCTACCTTTTCGTTTGGAGTTAAAAAAGCAAAAACAGAAGAGGAATACAACAGTTTGGTAAATGATATGCTAAAAGAATCCGATTTGATTATTGCACAAGAATTTTGTCCTTCAGATTATGATTGGCGAATTGGTATCATTGATGACGAACCTTTTTATGCATGCAAATATTATATGGCAAAAGGTCATTGGCAAATTTACAATTGGAATGCCAAGAAAAAAGACGACCAAGATGGTAATGCAGATTGCTTACCCATTGAAGAGGTTCCAAAAAAAGTATTGAATATGGCTTTAAAATCTGCTAAACTTATGGGAAAAGGGCTTTATGGCATCGATATAAAAGTGGTGAACAATAAACCGATGGTTATTGAAATAAACGATAACCCTAATATTGATTTTGGTGTAGAAGACAGACATTATGGCGATTTGGTTTACACTAAAATTCTTTCGGCTCTTAAAAATAGATTAGATTAATCATGGGTAAAAAATATCATTTATTTGAAGTTTTTGGAATTGAACTCGAATATATGTTAGTACACAATTCCAATTTTAAGGTCGCTCCTATTGTTGACCAATTACTCACTAAAAAAGAAGGTAAACTGACTGCTGATGTTGAGAATGGATCCATTGCTTGGAGCAATGAACTTGTCGCTCATGTAGTGGAATTGAAAACTAATGGACCAACTTCAGACCTCAACAACTTGTCTAAACAATTTCATGATAATGTTGTTGAAGTTAACTCCATTTTAAAAGATTTGGATGCCAAGTTATTGCCAACAGCAAGTCATCCTTTAATGAATCCATTGAAAGATACAGAGCTTTGGAAACATAGTTATAGCGAGGTTTATGAGCTTTATAATCGTATTTTTAATTGTAAAGGTCATGGTTGGAGCAATGTGCAAAGCACACATATTAACTTACCTTTTTACGATGATAAAGAGTTTGAAAAATTACACGCTGCTATTCGTGTTATTTTACCTTTAATCCCAGGATTGTGTGCGAGCTCTCCAATTTTAGAAGGAACCAACACAGGATTTAAAGACACTCGTTTAGAGTATTACAAAACCAATCAAAAAGAAATACCAGAAATGACAGGTTTGGTTATTCCTGAACGTGTGTTTACAAAAGTGGATTATTATGCCACGATTTTTGAACCTATTAAAAAAGCTATTAGACCTTACGACTCCAAAAAGATTTTAGACCATCACTTTTTAAATTCACGTGGCGCTATTGCGCGTTTTGATAGAAATGCTATAGAAATCCGTTTGGTCGATATTCAAGAAAGTCCAAAAGCAGATATCGCTATTTGTGTGTTAATCATTGAGGTTTTAAAATTATTGGTCGATAAAAAATTGGGAAGTATTCAGCAACAGAAAAAATGGTTTAAGCAGGATCTTTTTGAAATTTTAAATCCAATCATAAAAGATGCTGAAACGTTTACAGTTTCAAACCTTGAGTACCTTAAACTATTCAACATTGAAGATGCTTCAACAGTACAAAATATCTGGAAACATTTGTACGAACTTACAAAACCTAATATTCATGAATCGCATCATGAAGCTCTGAATGTTATATTAACTCAAGGGACTTTGGCAACCAGGATACTAAAAGCCGTTGGTAATGATTATTCTGAAAAAAATATAACCAAAGTGTATACACAACTTGCACAATGCTTGCAAGACAATACTATGTTTGAGCCGTGAAACTTGTGCTAACTTGTGAGCATGGAGGAAATGTTATTCCTCAAAAACATCAACATTTGTTTCATGATAAAACTGTATTGCAATCGCATAGAGGTTACGACTTAGGTTCACTAGACGTATTTCGTCATTTAAAATCATTAGCTGATGCTTCAAAGCTTAGTGAAACCAGTAGATTATTGATTGAACTAAACAGATCACTACATCACAAAAATCTGTTTTCAGAATACTCCAAAATACTCCCGAAAACTGATAAAGAACTTCTAATTTCAGACTACTATTTGGTGTATAGAAATGAGGTGGAATCAACCATAAGGAAATTCATAGAAGAAAGACAAACAGTGTTACATGTATCTGTACATTCATTTACACCAAATTTAAACGGAGAAGAAAGACAATGTGATATTGGCTTATTATATGACTCAAGAAAGCTTGAAGAAAAAGAGTTTTGCAAACAACTTAAGAATGAATTATCACAAATTGACAACACATTAAACGTGCGTTTCAATTATCCTTATTTAGGTAAGGCAGATGGTTTTACCACCTATTTGCGCAAACAATTTCCAAAGCATTATTTAGGAATAGAACTGGAAATTAATCAGAAATATGCAAAAGATAATGTGATGAATTCAAAAATTAAAGCTGTTTTATTTTCTGCATTACAACACTTAATTATTAAAAAATGAAATATCTCATTGCTTTACACATCTTCATTTTTGTTATTGTAACTACTTTTGCACAATCAACAGTATCAGGATATTATATCACACAAAATAATGATACCATCAAGGCTGACATTAGAATACGAAAAGGTCTTTTTGGACAAGCTAATAATGACTTTACAAAAAAAGTTCAAGTTATAGACAGCAATAATACTGCATTAGACTTTACTCCTAATGATATTAAAGGCTATGGATTTACCAATGAAGATCTCAATTATACATTTGTATCAAAACCAATAAAAGATGGTACAAACAAATTTTTATCACCTGTCTTTGTTGGACCTAAATCAAGTCTGTATCAATACGGAATTTATATTGATGGTACTGGAGGAGCATTTAGCTCAAACCAAGTATTTTATACCTTTGAAAAAGCAGACAGCACTTATCTTTTTTTAAGAAATATATTGAATAAGAAGTTTAAAAGTGAACTAAAAGACTTTTACAAAGACAATCTTGAAGTACAACAATTAATTGACACAAAGCTTCAATATTGGTTGGAATTAAATAATGATCTTAATCTAATATTTAATACTTATAATAAGAATTAATAACCAATGATACATCCAAAAACAGAATTAAAATTTATAAGTGAAGAGGTTGGCTATGGTGTTGTAGCCACAGACTTTATTCCTGCTGGAACCATCACTTGGGTGTTGGATAAGTTTGATAGGGAATTTACTCCAGAAGACGTTAAAAATTTAGAACCAATCTATCAAAATATTCTAGACACTTATACGTACAGAAACAACAAAGGCAACTATGTGTTGTGCTGGGACATTGGTCGTTTTGTCAACCACAGTTTCAATTCCAATTGTTTAACAACGGCTTATGATTTTGAAATTGCCATTAGAGACATACATCCAGGAGAACAATTAACTGATGATTATGGTTACCTGAATATTTCTGAGCCCTTTAAAGGCATTGACGAAGGCACAAAACGAAAAACGGTGTATCCAGACGATTTAGCAAAATACTACAAGGTTTGGGACAAAAAAATAGAAAAGGTGTTTGGAAAAATAGTAGTACAAGAACAACCTTTAAAAACATTAATTCACGATTCTCTTTGGCTTAAAATTGAAAACATTATTAAAGGTAAAGAGCCTTTAGACTCTATCTTAACAAATTATTATTCTGGCTAATATTCTAAATTATTTAAACTTGACTTTTTAAAAAAATAGTCGACCTTCGTTTAACGTCGTTTATAAAACATTGAAACATTACATATACGCCTTAAATTAGCATCGATGAGGAGAAACAATATGAAAAAGACTATAATCATTTTATTCACTTTTTTTTCTGTCAACATTTACTCGCAAAAAAAGACGGAAAATAATGAGCCAATAATTTTTGGAGAATTTATATTTGGTGGAGCAGGAGAAATTAATGGTAAAGGAGGCTTTTTATTAGGTGCAGAATTAAATTATCAATTCAAAAGCAATTTGTTTTCTATTAGGTATTTAGAACATATACAATTAGAATCAGATGCAGTATTCTTATCACCTTTTACACCAATTCCAATAATTAGAGAAAAAAATAATCAAAAAGAAATTGGTTTACTTTATGGTAAAAGATGGATTTATGATGGTTCATCGTTAAGTGTTTCTGGAGGTGTATCCTTGAACAATTATTCAAACCAAATAACTGATGAGAACAATGAACGAATTACTATTAAAAACAATTATATCGGATTGCCAATTGAATTAAATTTTAAATGGTTTAAATCTAAAAAAAAGAGATATAGGATTTATGGTATAATTCCAGTTGGAGAACCAACTTCTTTTGGACGTAACTTTGGATTTAAATTAGTTGGAAATATTTCTAAAAATAGCTTTGTAGGTTTAGGAATAGTTTATGGTTTTGGGATTCACAAAAAATATTAATCACTTATGCTAACACTGTAAATAATTTATTGCTAGTCTGGCCTACTTCTGAAGATCCCACTTACAACAACTCCCTTATATTAGCATAGCTGTTTTTCAAGGCTTTGGCTTGTTTTTTCTTTCCCAGCCATTTTACTTTGGTAATCCCTTCAGAAGCTTCAGGTTTTAATTCACCATCATAAGTAGTCTGCATTTCAAACCAATAGGTGATTTTTATTTTATAACGTCTGTTACGTTTAAAAATGTGATAGGTCGTTTGCAATGGCTTGGTTATACTTAGGTTTTTCACTCCTGTTTCTTCTTCAACCTCACGTATAGCACCTTCTTCAATAGATTCGTTGTTTTCAATACGTCCTTTAGGCAAATCCCATTTATCATTTCTAAAAATGAATAACACCTTGCCTTTATCGTTGTAAACTTTTCCGCCTCCAGCAATAACATTCGGAAATTTTTTAAGAAATTTCTTTAAAAGTTTGTCTTTGTTTTTGTGATATAAATAAACACCTTTATTGTTTCCTCGCTTAAGGTCTCTAACCACTTTTGGCAAATCAACATATTTTAAAGGATAGGTTTTATAAAGTTTATCCTCTGAAATTTCAGAGGTTAATATGATAGGTTTGTCGTTAACAAAAACTTTATACATGGAGTGCACAAGATATTGGCAATGGTAAAAATATCATTTTTTAATACAATGAGGCACTTCTTTAAAAAAATATTTTAATTAGAATGTTTTAATTCCCTAAAATTAAATTTATGCTTAGTTTTGCAATATGATTGCCAACAAGACTATTGCCAAAAAAACTGCTGAAGTTTTGCTTCAGATAAACGCCATCAAATTAAGTCCGAATGATCCTTTTACTTGGGCTTCTGGATGGAAATCTCCAATTTATTGCGATAACAGAATTGTACTTTCTTATCCACCAATTAGAAACTACATTCGCGAAAAAATAGCCAAACACATTGAAAAGCACTATGGAAAACCAGATGTAATTGCTGGTGTTGCCACAGGAGCTATTGGTATTGGCGCTTTAGTTGCAGAGTATTTAGGCTTGCCTTTTATTTATGTGAGACCAGAACCCAAAGGTCATGGTCGCAAAAACCTAATAGAAGGTCATATTGAAAAAGGACAAAGCGTTGTTGTTGTTGAAGATTTAATTAGTACTGGAAAAAGTAGCCTCAATGCTGTAAGAGCATTAAAAGAAGCTGAAGTGAACGTAAAAGGTATGGTTGCAATTTTTTCTTACGGATTTGATATAGCGAATAAGAATTTTGAAAAAGAGCACATAACACTTCACACACTTAGCAATTACGAAAATTTGTTAGAGCAAGCTCTGGACACCAATTACATTAACAAAAAAGAATTGGCAACGTTGTCACAATGGAATGCCAATCCGAGTGAATGGAACGCTAATTGATGTTGAGGTGTATGTCGTTTAGTTATAGAGTCGTTTTTGACCAATAACTAAACAACAAACAACTTAACGACTTAACAACAAACATTATAATGAATTTAGAATCTCCAAAAGTAACCATAGATAAATCAGCTCAAGACTGTTTTGATTTTTTATCGAATGTTGAAAATTTTGAAAAATTAATGCCTGAAAATATCAGTAAGTTTGAAGTTTTAGAAAACGACAAATTTCTATTTGCTTTAAAAGGCATGCCAGAAATCATCTTAAAAAAGAAAGAGGTTGTGCCTCCAAACAAAATTGTTTTAGGAGCAGCTGGTGGAAAACTGGATTTCTCATTAACTGGAGACATCAATGAAATTGAAGCGGGAAAAAGCGAAGTTACTTTATCTTTTGAAGGTGATTTTAATCCTATGATGGCCATGATGATAAAAGGCCCTATTTCAAAATTCATTGAAACCTTGGCTACCAATATGCCAAAGGCCATTTAGTAAAGCAATTCAATTTCTTTAAGGTCGAATTTTTTTACAATTTCATCTTCTAAAAGAACTTGTAACTTACCATATTTAGTGACCCCTTTAATAAAACCAGAAAACAATTCACCATCAGTATTTTTAAATGTTGAAGGTTTATTTCTTCTAAACAATAGATTTTCATACTCAGTTTTAACTGCATCGTACTTCTCTTCCTGTAAAAGCAATGAATAATATTTAGTATCATTTATAATACTATGCAAAATTTCATCCAAATCATAGTGAACTCCAGTAATACTCTTTAGTGATGACGCTTTCGGAAGGTTCTTAAACTCGGTCTGGTTTACATTGACACCAATCCCAATAATGGTAGAGTTTAGTTTGTTTTTTATGACATTTTCAATTAAAATTCCACAAATCTTTTTATCTGCTGACAAAATGTCGTTAGGCCATTTAATAGTCAAATCAGGGATATTCAATGCCTTAAATGTCTTAATAATCGCTAAAGAAATGGCCATGCTAATGTAAAAAGGAAACTCAACATCGTGCATACTCAAATCCTTAAACAAGCTAAACATCAGGTTTTTACCCTTTTCAGAGTCCCAAACAGTACCCATTTGTCCACGTCCTTGTGTCTGGTGCTTAGCAACTACTATGGTATAGTCCTTAAGCGTCTTCTCATTACATAATTGCCTTAAATAGGAATTTGTGGAATCAATGGCATTAAGTTTGATTATAGGCATAAAGATTAAGATTTTTTAAATTATAAATTTCTTAAGATTTTTTACATGTACATTGTAGCAAAAAGTAATAACTTTGCACAAATTAAAACAAATTAATGACGAAAGAAAATACGAGCGCTGACCAATTGATAACAACCATATTGGAAGGTATTGAAGATGTAAAAGGACAACATATAAATATTCTAGATTTAAGAGATATAGAAAACACTGTTTGCGACTATTTTATTGTTTGCGAAGGTACTTCAAACACACAAGTTAATGCCATAGTCAATTCCGTACAAAAAAAAGTAAGTAAAACACTTAGAGACAAGCCTTGGCACATTGAAGGTAGTGAAAATGCCGAATGGGTTTTAATGGATTATGTCAATGTGGTCGTACATGTATTTCAAAAACATATCAGAGAATATTATGATATTGAGAGTCTTTGGGGAGACGCAAAAATGACCGAAATAAAAACAAGTTACTAAAACATAGTTAATGTCAGATAAGAAAAATTTAAATAAAAAGCCAAAATTAAGTCCTTACTGGATTTACGGATTTATCATTGTTATATTTTTAGCAATCAATGTATTTTCAGGAGGAATGGGTTCTTCAGCAGGAACACCAACTACTCAAGATAAATTTTTTGAATATTTACGTAATGGTGAAGTTGAAAAGGTTTTAATCATCAACCGAAGGGAAGCCCAAGTCTATTTAACACCTGAAGCGGCAAGCTCCAGCGAGCATAAAAATTCCGTGAAACCACAATTACTGCCTATGTCTGGCAAAACACCTAATTACGAATTTCAATTAGGTGATCTTCAAAACTTTGAAAATACGCTTAGACAAATTAAGTCAGAAAATAATTTAGCAACCATTGTTGATTATAAAATTGAAGAAAACGTTTGGGGAGATTTCTTACTAACCTTATTGCCATTTGCTTTAATTATTGGTGTTTGGATATTCATCATGAGACGTATGTCATCAGGAGCTGGTGGTGGAGCTGGTGGACAAATTTTCAATATCGGAAAATCTAAAGCCAAACTTTTTGACCAAAACACAGAAGTAAAAACAACCTTCAAAGACGTTGCAGGATTAGAAGGTGCTAAAGAAGAAGTGCAGGAAATTGTAGATTTCCTAAAAAATCCAGAAAAATACACATCACTTGGTGGTAAAATCCCAAAAGGAGCTTTATTGATTGGTCCTCCTGGAACAGGAAAAACCTTATTGGCCAAAGCCGTTGCTGGTGAAGCCAAAGTGCCTTTTTACTCTTTATCTGGTTCAGATTTTGTGGAGATGTTTGTAGGTGTAGGTGCTTCAAGAGTACGTGACTTGTTCAAACAAGCCAAAGAAAAATCACCTGCCATTATTTTTATTGATGAAATTGATGCCATTGGTCGTGCAAGAGGAAAAAATAATTTTTCAGGATCTAATGACGAACGTGAAAACACATTAAACCAACTTTTAACTGAAATGGATGGTTTTGGTTCAAATACTAACGTTATTGTGTTAGCTGCAACTAACAGAGCTGATGTATTAGATAAAGCCTTAATGCGTGCTGGACGTTTTGATAGACAAATATTTGTAGACCTTCCAGACGTTCGCGAACGTGAAGAAATATTTGAAGTGCATTTAAGACCTCTAAAAAAAGCCAAAGGATTGGATTTAGATTTCTTATCTAAACAAACACCTGGTTTTTCTGGTGCAGATATAGCAAATGTATGTAACGAAGCAGCACTTATCGCAGCAAGAAAAGGTAAAAAAGCTGTAGATAAACAAGATTTTCTAGATGCTGTTGATAGAATTGTTGGAGGTTTAGAAAAGAAAAACAAAATCATTACTCCTGCCGAAAAAAGAGCAGTTGCCTTTCACGAAGCTGGTCATGCAACCGTAAGTTGGATGCTTGAGCATGCTGCGCCTTTGGTAAAAGTAACCATTGTACCACGTGGTCGTTCGCTTGGTGCTGCTTGGTATTTGCCAGAAGAGCGCTTAATTGTACATCCTGAGCAAATGTTGGACGAAATGTGCGCTGCGCTTGGTGGTCGTGCTGCTGAAAAAGTGATTTTCAATAAAATTTCAACAGGCGCTTTAAGTGATTTAGAAAAAGTAACCAAACAAGCTAGAGCCATGGTTACAGTTTATGGCTTAAGCGATAAAGTAGGCAACTTAACGTACTACGATTCCTCAGGCCAAAATGAATATGGCTTTACAAAACCTTACAGTGAGCAAACTGCTGAGTTGATTGATAAGGAAATCTCTGATATTATTGAGACTCAGTACCGACGTGCCATCAAACTATTGGAAGACAACAAAGACAAGTTAACCGAACTTGCAGAAGTCTTGCTTGAAAAAGAAGTTATTTTCAAAGATAATCTGGAAAAGATATTTGGAAGACGTCCTTTCGAAAAAGATGTTATAGCAGATGCTGAAAAGGATAAAAAGGCAAATGCTGAAAAGGACAAAAAGATAAGCTCTGAAGAGGAGTAAAACCTTACAAAAATCTTAAAGTTACCAACACTTAACATAAGATTTTATATATTTGGTAAAATCAAGTAGATAATTGGTTAATAGCATAAACCCTAAATGAGTCTATTTCGTAAAATTTTCGGCCCAAAATCTGACGAATCTCAAGAACATCTAAAAAATGAGGAACGCAGCAAATACATGCCTGATATTAAGCTTCCTATTGATGAACGTTTCACTATCAATTTTAAAGCTAATGGAGGTAAGTTTTTGTATTGTGAAGATATAGACGAAGTAAACGATAACCTTAAATTGATTATAACAGAAAATGGCTGGGAAGATGACAATGTCATGCTTTTTGACAACAGACTTGCAGAAAAATTCAAATCACATAATCTTAAAATAAACAATCGTTCTAACGATTGTGCTTATTTTTTATCCACTTGTGAATATTTGATTTCCAATGATGGTTCTTTACTTATTTCTTCTCATCAAATTGCTGAAAAAAAACTAAAAGAACTGCCTCAAAATTTTGTCATATTCGCTACCACAAGCCAGTTTGTTGAAACTATAAGTGAAGGTTTAAGAGGTATCAAAAATAAAAACAGAGAAAAAATACCTTCTAACATTACTACTATCAAGCACTTTAAGGCTTGTGACGATAAAGATTTCTTAAGCTATGGAAGTAGTTCAAAAAACTTATATTTGCTCCTACTAGAAGACCTTTAAGCCAACCACGTGAAAGAATTAATTGTTAGAGCAATTTCAGGAGCTTTATATGCTGCATTATTCTTGCTATCCTTACAATCACAACATGCTTTAATTGCATTGTTTTTTGTTTTCGGAATTATTTGCATTGCAGAATTCAACAAGCTTATTAGTCAAAAAGGAATCAGCTCCTACGTTATTTTCATTATCCTTTACCTTGCTTTTGCATATTGGCAATTGGTAGTTGAAAGCAAAGAAGGTTTTGTTGAAGCCATTCAGATTTTACACGTAGTGACTATTTTTGTGATGCTGTTTTTAATTAAAGATTTGTTTTCATCAAAGTCGCTACCGCTTTTCATTACCAATAAATACATCAATACTACCTTCTATTTATCAAGTGCTTTTATTTTTATCATATTAATTGCTAATTACTATGAAGAATTTAACCCAAATATTCTATTGGGTTCATTCATTTTAGTTTGGGTTAACGATTCGTTTGCCTATTTGGTTGGTAAAAATTTCGGAAAACAAAAACTGTTTCCAAGTATTTCACCTAAAAAAACGGTTGAAGGCTTTTTAGGAGGCTTGTTTTTTGCATGTGTGAGCAGTTATTTTATTGCAAAATATTCGCATACTTTTGAATTTACCAATTGGTTGGCACTCGCTATAATTGTAAGTGTTTTTGGCACCTTAGGCGATTTGATAGAATCCAAATACAAACGACAAGCTGGTGTTAAAGATAGTGGCGTAATCATGCCTGGACATGGTGGATTACTTGACCGTTTAGATAGTATTATTTTTGCTGCTCCATTTATTTATTTATTTTTAAGGTTAATAAAACATGTTTCATAAAGAAGGCCATAAAATTATTATAGTAGCAACAGCCATTGTGGTTGCTGCCATTTTATTGATTGATACATTGGTGAATATATCTTGGTTACGAATGTTGCTACAAATTGCGTTTCTGGTGTTTTTTATTCTGATTTTGCAATTCTTTAGAAACCCAAAACGTCTTACAAGCTTAAATGATAACAATGTTGTCTCTCCAGTGGATGGTAAAGTGGTTGTGATTGAAGAAGTAGAAGAAACCGAATATTTTAAAGACAAACGCTTACAAGTAAGTGTGTTTATGTCGCCAATAAATGTACATGTTACACGTTATCCAATTGGTGGAAAAGTGCTTTATAGCAAATATCATCCAGGAAAATATTTAGTAGCTTGGCATCCAAAATCAAGCACCGAAAACGAACGAACCACAGTTGTGGTAGAAAATGCTTCCTATGGCAAAGTATTATTCAGACAAGTTGCTGGAGCTTTGGCAAAACGTATTGTAAACTATGCCAAAGAAAATGACACTGTAACGCAAGGAGCAGATCAAGGGTTTATAAAATTTGGTTCGAGAGTAGATTTATATTTACCTTTAGACACCAATATTAAAGTACAACTTAACCAAAAAGTTAAAGGTGGCGAAAGCATAATTGCCGAAATGTAATGACCTCTGAAGAACTGGACATAAAATTTAGAGAAGCTGTTGACAGAATCAATGCGCACAAGGAACCTTTCCCTGCAGATATTTTACTAAAATTGTATGCCTACTATAAAAAAGCTACTAACGATTATGGCAGGCCAAAAAGTAGAGAGCCATTAATTAATGCCTTTAAAACCAACGCACTTTTTCAAGCGGAAGACATTAGCCAAGACGAAGCCAAACAACAATATATTGACTTGGTTGACAATTACTTTCTGTATCGCAAATAGAATATGTCTTATAACGTAAAATCCATCCGAGCATTTATTGGTGCCAAAAACTATGATGCTTCTAGACAGTTTTATCTTGATTTGGGTTTTGAGGAAATAAAAATCCTTCCAAAAATGTCTTACTTTAAACTAGGTGATTTTGGGTTTTATTTACAGGACGCTTATGTAAAAGATTGGGTTGACAACACGATGCTATTTCTAGAAGTTGACAACTTACAACAGCATCTTGACATGATAAACAGCTTACAACTCGATAAAAAATACAATAATGTTAGAGTAACCAATATTCATTACAATGATTGGGGAAATGAATTTTTCGTTTATGACCCATCTGGTGTGCTATGGCATATTGGTGAGTTTCAAAGATGATTTTTATTCTTGTCTTTACTAAATTTTCAATGGCCCAAAAGAAGTTAAACTTGACTTTGAAAGAAAAAACAGCTAACTAAGAACTGAGTTAAAAAACAAGTTTTTTTAAACTAATTTAGAAACAAAGTTTTTATCATAAGGCAATCCACTTTTTGCTATTGCAAAAGCTTGCTTTAATAATTTATTAGCTACTGCAATCAATGCTAGTTTTTTACTCTTACCTTTTGCTACAATTCTCTCAAAAAGTGCTTTACAAGCTTTATTGTGCCTGAATGCTGAAAAGGAAGCTAAAAAAAGTAACCTGCGAAGTTTTCTGTTGCCCACTTTACTGATCCTGCTTCTTCCCCTTACACTGCTTCCAGAAATCTTAATACTTGGTGTGATCCCTGCATAACTACAAAGTTGCGAAGCGGTTTCGAACTTCTTGAACCCATCGGTTACAACTATCAAAAATAATGCTGTTTTTAAACCAATCCCAGGTATGGTTTGCAATAAAGTTAATTGGTGTTGGTTATCCTGCTTTACTAAGCTCAACAGTTTATCTTCCAAAATTGAAATCTCCTTATCCAAATGTTTCAAGTCCCTTTTAAGCGAAGCATAAACTGTTTTTGATGGTACTCCTAAAACTTTCTCGCCATGCAGCTTGTTCTTTGTTGCTGTGCTCTTTTTGACATAAACATCCAATAATTGGTACAATTGTAAACACTCGCCCTGTACTTCTGATAAGGCATTGTAAAAAGAAACTTTATTAACTGTTGCATAATCAAAAATAGATTTTGCGTCACTCTTATCTGTCTTTACCTTAGCTAACTTCATCTGGATAAATCGCTTTACAGATAACGGATTGACCACTGAAACCAAAATATTGTTATGATGCAAAAACTGAGCTAATCTATAATGATAATAACCTGTTGCCTCCATAACTACTAACGCATTATCTGGTAGAGATTCAAAAAGGCTCTTGAACCCTTTATCATCATTTTTAAATTGGATGTACCCATCCAAATCATTGTACATATCAAAAACAGATTTACTGATGTCAATGCCATAAATTTTTATATCTTTATTCATAAGAACTGAATTTTGGAAAGAACAACGCTACTTACATTTCAACAACTTAAAATCGAGGTTCAAGCCTCACAGAACTGATCGAAGTTTAAGTAGTAAAAGAGAAGGGATTATCAAAGTTCACGAGATTAAAGTCTCATCGCTTAACTTAATCTTATTCTTCTCTTTTGTTCTTTCTGATTAATACTTAAATTTAGTGAATTACAAACTTAAGTCGTTTACTTGTGCTGAGCTTGCTTCAGTAACTTCTAATATAAACAATTAAAAAAGTTCATATCATAACGTTGTAGTCAATTTGAAAATAAAGACTCATAAAATGAATTCTACATTTGTAGAAACGAAATTAAAGCTCTACATTTATAGAAGTTAAACATTGTTTTATGAAAAAGATCTTATCCCTATTAATTATTCTGATTGGATTCACTACTTGTAAAGAAAATACAGAAAAGCCAACGACATCCCATGAAACATCAAATTCTATAGATAATTCTACAGAAATAACAGAAGAGCAAAAGGATTTGAAAAAGAGTGCGATACCAATTAAGAGCTTATCAAAGTTAAGCAACAAGATATATGATGAAATTGCAAATTTTGAAATATTAATGATTGGGGAAATGCACGGAACAAATGAACCTGCTGAATTTGCTTATGGGTTATGTGAACTAATTACTGAACACGAAGACAATGTGATAATGGCTATGGAAATTCGTTCTTCACTTATGAATAACTTGTCAGACGAGATGTCAATATCCCAGTTAAAAGAATTGGATTTCTTCCGCAGAAAAAATTTCGATGGTAGAAATGGTATAGCATGGCTTGATTTAGTGTACAAGAGCATTAAAAATGAAAGAATCATTTTAAAATTCATTGATAATTCTTACCCATCTTCAACCAGAGATTCGTCCATGTACAGGGAAATACGCAACATCCATAATAAATATCCGAACACCAAAATAGTTACTCTAACAGGAAATGTACATAATTCTTTTACACCCGTTTTTGACAAAGTAAGAATTGGAGGTTACTTGTTAAAAGATTCTGTTAATTTTGATTCTAAAAAAATCATGTCCATTAATCATGTATTTAGTGAGGGAAGCATGTTAAATAATGACGGTACAGGGTTAAAAATTAGCACTTTTGAAAGAGAAGATAATATCTATAATACTACCTTATCGCATGATATGTTTTTATATAAGAAATTTCCTGAAGAGCAAAATGAATATACACATATCTTATATACTGATAAAGTAACGGCTTCAGGAATAGTTGAAAAAGATGATAAGTAATGATAATGTATCTCTCTCTTACAGAAAAATGGACTTAGTAAAACTAACTTAAGAACATAGAATTACAAACTTAAGACGTGTATAATTAATATCTTGTTCTCGCCTACTTACGAAAATCCTAGCGGATTTTCTATTCGGTTTTTATTTGCTAAATTAGGTGCTTAAACACGCCACTAATCAGGCACAAAACCGTTAAACGAAACCCAAAATTTACATCCTTTCAGGTACTTCAATACCTAACAAACCAAAGGCGTTTTTAATAGTATTGGCAACACTTTGTGCCAACTGTACTCTAAACACTTTTTCGTTGTGCTTGTCTGCTCCTAGTATAGAGACGTTTTGGTAAAACGAGTTAAATTCTTTTACTAAATCATAGGTGTAATTAGCCACCAAAGCAGGACTGTGATTGGCTGCAGCTTGTTGTATCACTTCAGGGAATAACTCTAATTGCTTAATGAGTTCTTTTTCTTTTGGTTCTAGAGACACTTCGACTGCGCTCAGTGTGACAGACGTGTTAAAATCTACCTTACGTAAAATAGCTTGTATTCTAGCATAAGTATATTGTATAAAAGGCCCTGTATTTCCTTGAAAATCGACAGATTCTTTTGGGTCAAATAGAATACGTTTTTTAGGGTCTACTTTTAAAATGAAATACTTTAAAGCGCCTAAACCAATAATTTTATAAATGTCTTGCTTTTCAGCTTCAGTATAACCTTCTAGTTTTCCTAAGTCTTGCGAAATGTCTTGCGCTGTGGTTGCCATTTCTGTGATTAAATCGTCAGCATCAACAACAGTACCTTCTCTACTCTTCATTTTTCCGCTAGGCAAATCGACCATGCCATAACTTAAATGGTACAGGTTTTTTGCCCAATCAAAACCAAGTTTTTTCAAGATTAAAAACAAGACTTTAAAATGATAATCTTGCTCGTTACCAACAGTGTACACCATACCTCCAACATCTGGACAATCTTTTATACGTTGTATGGCTGTACCAATATCTTGTGTCATGTACACAGCTGTACCATCTGAACGCAACACAATTTTTTCATCCAAACCATCAGGTGTTAAATCACACCACACAGAACCATCTTCCTTTTTGAAAAACACACCAGTTTTGAGTCCTTCAGTTACAAATTCTTTACCTAACAAATAAGTATTGCTTTCGTAGTAATAGCTATCAAAATCGACACCTATATTTTTGTACGTGGTTTCAAAACCTTCATAAACCCAGTTGTTCATCATTTCCCAAAGGGCAACCACCTCTTTATCACCAGCTTCCCATTTAATAAGCATGTCCTGAGCTTCTAACAATATTGGAGCTTGTTTTTTGGCTTCCTCTTCCGACAAGCCTTGAGACATTAAATCCGCAATTTCAGACTTATACACTTGGTCAAATTTTACGTAGTAATTTCCAACCAGCTTATCACCTTTCAAGCCTGTACTTTCAGGTGTTTCACCATTGCCAAAACGTTTCCAAGCCAACATACTTTTACAAATATGAATCCCTCTATCGTTTATAATTTGCGTTTTGTACACCTTCTTGCCTGAAGCTTTTAAAATTTCGGCAACGCTATAACCTAACAACACATTTCTAACATGACCTAAGTGCAAAGGTTTGTTGGTGTTTGGTGAGGAATATTCAACCATCACAGCTTTGTCATCCAAGTCCTTTACAAAACCAAAGGTGTCATCGTCCTTAATACCATTAAAGAAATTAAGGTAAAAGCCATCAGTAATGACGAGGTTTAAAAAGCCTTTAACCACATTAAATGCTTTGACTTCGGCAACATGGTCAACGAGATATTGCCCTAAATCTTCACCCAATTTGGCAGGATTCATTTTAACCACACGCAGCATCGGAAAGGTAACGACTGTAATATCGCCTTCAAACTCCTTACGTGTTGACTGAAATTCAACAGTATCAAGTTCGGCTTGATATAAGTTAGAAAAAGCAGTTTTTACGTGTTGTGATAAAGTATCCTGAATGGTCATTCCTGTTAAATTTTAAGCTGCAAAGATAAACTTTTTTATAGCAATTTTGGTTCAAAAATAGGCAATAAAAAAGCTTGACAGCACCATGCCATCAAGCTTATTCTAGTAATATCATTCATTTTTTAAGCTTTCTTTCCGCCTACTCTACTCAATACTATTGCAACTAAACCTAGTGCAATGGTAATGTAAGAATCATTATTGTCTTGCACTTCGGCTTCTACAACACCAAGATCCATAGAAGCTTCTGGAGCAATTAAAGTGTAAATGCCATAACCAACCAGGATAACACCTACAACAAGTAAAATTGTTTTAATAGTTTGATTCATAATTTTAGTTTTTGTTGATGTTAAAATACGCAATATTTATGTGATTCATTATCAATTATTTAACATTTATCGTGTTTTTAAAATTTGTAATGTGCATTTCATCGACAAATGTGTAGTTTGTCTATGTTTTCTGCTTTTTATCGATACAACATTTTTTTCTTAAATTTTATTGTTCCTTTTATCTAATTTATTGGTATTAAAACGCAGAAATTAGGCATTAGAATTCCTTTTAGCAATTTTTGTTACTAGCTATTAATCAAGACCCCAAATCATGATAACACCTGCTTGTAGTTTCAAAGCAATTCAATTGCTTGTAAGTATGTGCTTAATTTTCCTCTCCCTCAAGGCAAGTATAGGTAATACTGTTTTTGTTGTACTTAAAACCGATAAGAGTAAATGAAACAGTTAATTACATTAACTGCTGTAATATTGTCATGCTTCTTTAGTTATTCACAAACTAAAGAACAGGATAGTCTTACCATTCAATTAGCTTATCAAAAACAAGATTCTGCAAAGGTTAAAACGTCTATTGAGCTTATAAAGGTTCTGTTCAATTCAAAAGATTTCCAAAAGGCGTTACTGTACATTAACCAAAGTGAGCAATTATCAACAAGCTTAAATTATCACGAAGCCACTGCTGAACTCAAATATTACAAAGCACTTATTTATACAGAGAACAACGATTACTACAATGCACTTGATAATTACAACCGATCGTTAAGTCTCTTTACACAACTTAACGACTCTTTAGGTATTGCTAAAGTAAATAACAGTTTAGGTATTGTTGAAATTCGTCGTGGAAACTACAATAAAGGATTGCAACATTCACTTTCTGCTATTGATATTTTTGAACGCAAGAATTTATTGAATGAATTAAGTTCTGCTTACAACAATTTAGCTGAAGCCTATTTTAATACCAATCAAAACGAAGAAGCGCTTGATTACAATTTTAAGGCTTTACGTGTTCGTGAAATTTTAAAGGACAACGAAGGAATTAAAATATCAACCAACAATATTGCAAAACTTTATGCCTTGCGTAAAGAACACAGAAAAGCCATAGAGTATTACGAAAAATTATTGACGTACTTAACCAATAGTGATTCTGACAAAATACTTGAAGGTGAAGTTTTGCCAAGTATTGGCGAACAGTATTTACGCTTTAGAGATTACGAAAAAGCAGCGTCATACTTATTGGAAGGTCTAAAATTGAATCGTGACACTGACAATAAAAAAGGAATATTAAAAACCTTAAATAGCTTATCGGATTTAAACTTACAACAGAACAAAGTAAGGTTGGCAGAATACCAGCTTAATGAAGCGTATCAACTTACTGAAGATGTAGATGATGATCTTTTACTTTTAGATCATTTAAAGTTGCGCGTACAATTAGACTCAACCAAAGGTAACTTTAAAAACGCCTTTAATTGGCAACGCGAGTATCACGACTTAAAAGCTAAGATTGATGAGAAGAATGCAACACCTATTGTCTTTGATGATCCTTTAGAAATTATCAATCAACCAACTACAACTCCAACAGAAAATAACACCGCAAATATTAATGACAAAACCCTTAAACAATACAAGTACCTAACCTATGGTTTAGGTGCTTTGTTGCTATTATCAATATTAGCATTGTTGAGTGTTTTCCTGAAAAGGAAAGCACTTAATGCTAATGCGGAAGAGCTTGCTGCTACCAACAAACAATATAAACTTGAAAATGCTTCGTTGCTTGAACAGACTAGGCACTTGGAAGAAATGAACCAAGTGAAAGATCGTTTGTTTTCAATAGTGTCACATGATTTAAAAGATTCCATTACAGGCGTAAAAGCCTTTTTAGACTTATTAAAAGAAGATAGCATTTCACAAGAAGAATTTGATGAGCTTATTCCAGAACTCAGCGAAAATGCTGATAACGCTTCTGCTTTATTATTGAATCTTTTAAACTGGTCTAAGTCCCAAATGCAGAATTTGGAACCTAAACCAGAGCAATTTAATATTCAAGAAGTATTTGCAGAAAAAATGAGTTTGTTTGAAAAGAAAGTCAACCAGAAGCAAATCATTTTGTTAGATGAATCTATTAAAGATTATGTGTATGCTGATAGAAGTATGGTTGAAATTGTGATTCAGAATCTTTTAGCAAATGCAGTGAAATTCTCTAGAGTTGGCGATGTGATTACCATTTCAAACAGAGAACGTAACGGAAATGTGTTGATTTGCATTGAAGATACAGGCGTTGGCATCTCAAAAGAAAATCAAGAAAAACTCTTCAAAAACAGTGGCTTTACCACCAGAGGCACAAGTCATGAAAAAGGAACAGGATTAGGCTTATCTATCTGTAAGCAAATGGTTGAACTCAACCATGGAAAAATTTGGGTAGAAAGCGAACCGAATTTAGGAAGTAAGTTTTTTGTTGAACTGCCTAAAGCCAAGCCAATTTCATAATAAACTACTTATCTTTTCTGTATAATTTGTAATAATAATAGGCTGCTACACCTCCAATAAAAGAAAATATGGCCAACATAGTAAATACATGTTGATGCCCTTTAATGCCTGGCGAATTATCTAAAAGATATCCATAAGCTGGTCCTGCAAAAATATCAGGCGTGTAACCAATAAGTGAAATCAAGCCTACAGCAGTTCCTGTAAGCACTAAAGGTATTTTTCCACTTTGCATCACTGCAAAATATAGCGAACGTATTCCATAAACTCCTATGGCCACAACAAAAATGGAAATAAAAAATAAGGCAGTCAATGATTCTTCAACAAAACCAAACGCAAAGAGTAAAGAACCTAAAAAGGCAATCACAAAACTAAGTAGAAGTAACAATGTAATTTTTGAGCGATCTGCAATAATTCCTATTAATACACCAACAACAGGACGAATATAAAGTAAAAATGTTCCTACTTGAGCCGATTCAACTTGATTATATAACATCACATCTGTAGCATACTGTGAGAATACATCTGTGATTTTATATCCAACATAACCACACATAATAATAATCATTAGTAACCAAACCGAGGGTAAGCGTAACACCTCCTTTACTTGTGTCCATTTAATCTGCTCCAACACTATTTTCTTTTCTATCTCACGATCAAGCCTCAAGAAAAACCAAACCAAAACACCAACTACAATTACAATACATGATGACACAATTACAACTTGTTTAAAAGCCGCTGAAGTTTCGGTCGCTGTTGCCTCACCAATTTCAGAAATAATAAATAATGAAAAGATGAGTACACCTAAAGTGCCAAATAAAGCTCCCACAAGTCCTCGACCTCCATCAAGAAACCCAAAAGCTTTGCCTTGAGAGTTTGTTCCTCCCCAAACTCTAGTCGCTTTTATCATTGGAGCCCAAAACAAGAATATGGTTGTAAATCCCCAATATCCATAAAGCACTTTTAAAACGGTATAACTCGGAAAGGTTGCATATACAAAGCCACCTAATGCGGTTAACCATAAGGCTACTGCGATTAATTTTCTAGGTTGAAATTTATCAGCTAAAGGACCACCAAAAGGGTAAGATACCATGGCTACAATGCCATAAACCGAATAGCAAAGTCCAAGTTCTAAATTGCTTAATTGTAAAACTTCAAGAACAGTTGGCCTAAAGACTCTTGCAAGAACGAATGGTAAAATAAATGCAGATTCTCCTGCTAAAATAATGAGCAAGAGAAAATACCAAGGTGCTTTTGTTTGATTCATTGAGCTACAGTGTTATGGATAATATAGCTCAATATAGGATTTTAATTAGTAACCTTAAGCTTTTGGCAAAAATACCTCAGCCATCATGCAACGAGCACTTCCGCCACCACAAGCTTCGATAATATTAAGCGAACTCGATAAAATGTCTGTATGCTTTTTTAAAGTTTGTATTTGAGCTGGAGTTAATGCATCGTAAGCAGCTTGGCTCATGATTAGGTAGCGTTTGTCGTCTTTACCTCTTACCTGCAGCATATTGCCTGCAAAACTATTGACTTGCTTTTCTGTGATGTCAATAATTTCTTTACCATCTCCTTTAAGGTGTTTAATGACATTTTTGCGTTCTTTTTTATCGTCAATACTTGATAAGCAAATCACAGCAAAGGTTTCGCCCAAACACATCATCACATTGGTGTGATATATTGGAGTACGTTCCCCATCAACAGTTTGATTCGCTGTAAAAATAACTGGAGTGAATTCAAAATCTTCACAAAACTCTATAAACAATTCTTCATGTGCTCTTTCTGACAAAGCACAATACGCTTTTCTATTCACACGATCCAGCAATAAAGCTCCTGTACCTTCAAGAAACATACCTTCGTCTTCAGCATCTCTGTAGTCCATTATATGTGCAATCTGAAAGCCTTCATCTTCCAATTGAAATAAAACCTCTTCACGGCGTTCAGCACGTCTGTTTTCTGCAAACATTGGGTACAAGCCAACAACGCCATTTTCATGAAAGGAAATCCAGTTATTCGGAAAATGAGCATCTGGAGTATCTAAACCATCTTTAGCTTCAAACACAACCACATTTACACCAATACCTTTAAGCTTTTCAACAAAAGCATCAAACTCTTCATTCGCTTTTGCTTGCAAAGTGACTTGCGCCACATCATCCATTTCTTTTTGATAATGATTGTTTACAGCTGTTTGCTCATTGGCTCTAAAACTAGTAGGACGAACCATTAAAATGGTATTGGTTGTTTGTTGCATTTATTTAAATATTTAAGTTGCAAAATTAATCAATTTATACATGAACCATACTTGACTTTACCAAAAAATTACAACAAGTCATCAAGTGCAGGTTTTAGTTGATAATATTTAAAAGAATAACCTAAACCCTCTATTTTATTAGAACTCACTCGTTGGCTTTCTAATACTAAAGCACTCATATCTCCCAATACCAACTTCAACACAAAACTAGGCACTGCTGGTAACAAAATGGGGCGCTTTACAACTTTGCCAATACTTTTTACCACCTCTTTTTGAGGTACTGCATTTGGTGCAACTGCATTAAAAGCACCTTCTAATGTATGGTTTACCACATACATAAAGATAGCTGCCAAATCTTCAATATGAATCCATGATTGCCATTGGTTGCCACTTCCTAAAGCACTACCTACAAACCATTGTATTGGTTTAGCCAATTTTGGCAAAGCACCTCCTTTATTAGAAAGCACAATACCAATTCTGATTTTAGATACTTTAATATTTAGGCTCTTAAAGTGATTTGCTTCACGTTCCCAAGAAGAAACTACGCTTGCTAAAAACCCATCATCAAAATCATTAAAATCTTCTTCGTAATAATGCGTTAATGAGTCTGGATAAATACCAATAGCACTAGCAGACACAAGATGTTTAATGGATAGATTTTCGGTTTCAATTGTTTTATAAAGCAATTGCAAAGCCTCTACTCTACTTTTTAGTATCTCTTCTTTGTATGATTTTGTCCAACGTTGTGCTATAGAAGCTCCTGCCAAATTAATTATAACATCAATACCTTTAAAGCAATTCACATCAATTTCACCAGAACTAGGATTCCAATAAAAGCCTTTGTAATTAGATTTATTTTCTAGTTTAGATTTGGACGTAGACAAATAATTAACAGCTATGTTTTGGTCATGACATTGCTTTACAATTTCTTGACCTACCAAACCTGTTGCTCCTGTAATTAAGATTCTTTGCATAGTGCAAATTTACAAAACGAAGCAACCAATAACTTATGATTGACGAAGGTTTAACAGTAAATTATCTTATTTTTTGGTTGCTCTTAACATGTGTCGTTTTCCAGGAGGACCTTTTAGCCTTTCAACAGTAAAACCTAAGGCTTGCATATTGCGTTTTACTTCGCCAATAGCTGCATAAGTAACCAATATACCATTTGGTTTTAAAGCGTTGTGCATAGCTTTAAATATAGATTTTGACCAAAGCTCTGGTTGTACTCTGGCTCCAAAGGCATCAAAATAAATAAGATCAAAAGCATTGGTATCTGTTATATCTGAAAAGAATTGCTGACGCTTTTGAAGTTTGAAATTTGATGCAATTTCATGTTCCTTTTCCCAAGATACTTTATGGAGTTCATTAAAAACAGTTTGGTTTTCTGCTGAAATCAACTCTACATAATTCAGTTGATTGATTTCATCTATAGAAACAGGGTAAGCTTCAGCACCAACATAGTTGATTTTTATATTTAAAGCATCAGCCTCGAGCAAGGTTAAAAAAGCATTAAGCCCTGTACCAAAGCCAATTTCTAGAATATCAACTGAGACCTTTCGGTGGAGTTTATCCTGAGTGCGGTCGGAAGATTCAAGGTGACACTTGTTTAAAAAATAAATGAGTCCTTCTTTTATAAACACATGTTGTGCTTCTTGGATAGCTCCATGTTTGGAGTGGTACTGCTCGTTCCAATCTTCAATCTGAATGGTTTTAGAACCGTCTGTAGTGGTAATGATTTTGCGTTTCAAAATTACTCTATTAGTAACTTTTTTATTCTAGGAATTGGGCCAACACACTTTACGTTATGGCAAGAAATGCAAGCATTGATGGCATTGTTATAACGTGTTATCAGCTCCTCTTTTGGAGATTCAAAAAGCTCTTTTTGCGCTTCAAGAAATAGTTTAGAAAATGATTCGAAATTCAAATCCCTTGCAGAAGGGTTTGTTAAAACTGCAGAATGAATATTATCAAATTTTTCAGGATAACTTGTACTTAAAGTACCATCTAGTATTTGTTGTTTTATGCTTTCGTTAAAAGCATACATCTCGTTCATAAGCAGAGCCATTTCTGACCTTTCTGCCATGATTAAAGCTTGCTTTTCCTTTGGTTCTTCTTGAGATTCTTTGCATCCAAGAAAAACCAAGGTTAAGCATATAAACAAATAATTAAATCGCATTTTTATTGTTTCAATAGTACACCATCAGCTTCAAAAGCAAATGTTTTTTCTGGTTGCGTGATTGCTGCAATTTCTTCGGCTGATTTTCCAGCGTCTTCAGCATAGTGACGTAAATCGTCAACAGAAGTTTCTTTTAAAAACGCTTTACCATTAATAATGACTTCACCTTCAGCATTTAATGGCATAAAAAAACCGTAATCTTTAAAAGTTACCATGACGTCTTGGTCATTACCAAGATCTAACTTCATCCAACAACCTTTCATTTGACAAACTTCGTTAATTTTTGCTGATACTTTTGCAGTAATAGTGTCACCAATAGTAAGTGCATTAAAGCGTTCAACCATTTCTGATGCAGAAATTGCGCCCTCAGCTTCAATATTATCTCCAAAAGAAGCATAAGCCATGTCTTGAGTTTCTTGGATTTCTTGGGTAGTTTCTTCTGTTTTGGTTTCGTTTTTACAAGCAATCATTACAGTCGCCACAAGTAATACAAACAATATTTTTTTCATAATACCTAAAATTTTAAAATGATAATTTTAAGCTGCAAAGATAATATTTTTTTAAGGTAAGATTCTGTTAATATGAGTAATTATTATGTAATTTTGTGCCTTAAAGCCAGTTACCATGACAGAAAACCTAAAAGATTTGATTGAAGTTACACATATAAAAGCTTCAAAAATTAATGATGTAGATTTTAACAACTTGAGTTTTGGAAGCACGTTTTCAGATCACATGCTCGTTTCCGATTATGAAAACGGCGAATGGAGTGTTCCTAAAATAATACCTTATCAAGCGATCTCATTAGATCCATCATCTAAAATTTTTCATTACGGTCAATCGGTTTTTGAAGGTTTAAAAGCCTATAAAGATGCTCAAGGCGATGTGTTTTTATTTAGACCAGAAGATAATTGTAAACGTTTGAATATTTCATCTAAACGTATGGCAATTCCTGAATTACCTGAAGCTTATTTTATGGAAGGTTTAAAAAAATTACTGGAAGTTGACAGAGATTGGATTCCGAGCAAGGAAGGAAGTTCGCTTTACATTAGACCGTTTATTTTTGCAACAGGAAAAGGGTTTCATGCCTCACCAGCAACATCCTATAAATTTATTATTGCCACTGCTCCTTCTGGTGCTTATTTTGCTGGAAAAGTAAAAGTACTGATTGAAGAAACCTATTCGCGCTCTGCAAATGGTGGTGTTGGTTTTGCCAAAGCTGGAGGTAATTACGCTGGACAATTTTACCCAACCCAATTGGCTGTTAAAAAAGGGTATAACCAAGTGGTTTGGACAGACGATACGTCGCATGAATATATTGAAGAAGCTGGTGCCATGAACATATTTGTGAGAATTAACGACATATTGGTTACTGCTCCTGTAAGCGATAGGATTCTGGATGGCATTACACGAAAAAGTATTATACAAATAGCAAAAGACGAAGGCATTACTGTTGAGGAACGAAAAATCTCAGTTAAAGAACTTGTTGAAGCTGCTAAAAATGGGAGTTTGAAAGAAATGTTTGGAGCAGGAACTGCAGCTGTAGTGTCTCCTATTTCTACTTTCGGGTATCGAGATACCGATTACGATTTGCCAGAATTGGAAAACACTTATGCTGGTAAATTAAAAAAGAGAATAACTGATATACAAACCAATAAAGCTGAAGACTCATTTGGTTGGAGAGTAAAAATATAGTCTGAAGTTTGAAGACCGAAAATAAAAAAAGGAGCCTTTTGGCTCCTTTTTTTATTTATCTAATATTTCTTTAATGTGTGGTTTAAAATAATTTGGACCTTTAAGCACTTTACCATCTTCTCTGTAAATGGGCTGACCATCGTCTCCCAATTTACTCATATTACTACGCTGAATTTCGTTGAACACCTCTTCTATTTTGTGTTGTAAGCCATGTTCTATGATTGTTCCGCAAAGTATGTACAACATATCTCCTAAAGCATCTGCCACTTCAACCAAATCGTTATCATTAGCAGCATCAAGGTATTCTTCATTTTCTTCACGCATCAATTTATAACGTAACATATTTTTTTCTGTGCCTAAATCGGCTTTTGGTGTTTCTCTGTATCCTATTTTAAAGGCATCATGAAATGCTTTTACAGCTTCTATCTTTTGCTTCATTGAAATTTTAATTTTCGCTTCCGTAAAACGGGAATGTCCCTTTTTATTTTCTTAAATTCGCATAAAAATAAACAAATATGTTCAGTAACGGTCAGATAATTTTTGCAATTCTTTTTGCTATTGCCTTTATCATATTTTTAGTTTATGCTTATAGAAAAGACATAAAACTTCATAGAAAGTATTACAAAGGTAGTATCTGGGTATTGATTGGGTTTATAGCTTTTTTACTGTTTATAGTTGCCATTAAGTTTGTTTTGGGTTGATTGATGACAATTAAAAATTACTTCGATGTAAAATAAAACCATGATAACATCATGTTTATAGTTTACATCATATTTGCATTAATTCTGTTTAATTTAGCGTTATTGAAATTCAGCATAAACAAAAAGCAGAAACCTTAATTTGATTTCTGCTTTTACAATTTCAGAATTTTAAACTCTTAGTTCTCTTCTGGCAAAAAGCCGTATTTATTAGCGTAGCTTAACATTTGGTTTTCAAAACTCGCTGCATGCATCACTTTTATAGCTGTAATTTCACCAGCGTCATTGGTTTCAGGCACTAAAACAGGGTTTACAAAACCACTGTAAGGTGCTGATGTGAATTGCTCATTACGCTTTAAAACCTCAGCATGCAAACCTTGATCTACCTTTACACCATAATCTTCAACCAAAGCCTGAACAGCTTCAAAATCACCTTCAGATTTGATGCGTTGTGTTTCACGAAGCAATTGCCCAAACAACTCACGCAGTTTAGCATAATCATTAATATTGAAATAGGTTTTTCCATTACGAGTCACCTTTTCTATCACATTATCTGCTTTTCCTTTTTCAAAAACCCAAGCACTTACCCATTGACGGTTTCTCATGTGAGCTTCTTCAACATCGTCACCTAATTTCAATCTAATTAATTGTGTCATTAAACCATTTCTAATGTAACCATCATAAGCCGCTTTTCCAACAGCTTCCCAATCATCAACCAAACCTAATTCTTGTAGTTTTGAATCGTATAAATAATACAATCCTAATAAATCCGCACGACCTTCTTCTAAGGTTGAAGCATAGGTTTTAAGGGTTTCTTTGGTTTCACCAACTCCAGGATTTAATTGTCCTGACGCATGACCAACTACTTCGTGTAAAGCAGTATGTAGCTTATCTGCAAGTTGACCATATTTTTCTTCCAATTCATACTCTTCGTCATCATGAACAAATTCTTTTAAGCGACCACTACTTCCAGCATTATTATAGGCATGAATAATATTTCCTAAGGACACAGATTTACTTCCTACTTCTTTACGAATCCAATTGGCATTTGGTAAGTTCACTCCAATTGGTGTACTTGGTGAAGCGTCGCCAGCTTCTCCTGCTACATTAACCGTTTTATAACTCACACCTACAACATTTTTCTTTTTATGAGACTCAATTAAAGGTGAATTATCTTCAAACCATTGTGCATTTTCTGATAATACAGCCATTTTGGCTGACATATCAAAATCTTTGATTTGCACAATAGATTCATACGAACCTCTATAACCAACAGGATCGTTATACACTTCAATAAAACTGTTAATGTAGTCTATATTACCTTCGGTTGCAGCAGTCCAAGCTACGTTGTAATCATCCCAAGTTTGCAAGCTTCCGGTTTTGTAATACTCAATTAATAAACCAATGGCATCGCCTTGCGCTTTGTTTTCAGCTACGCCTTTTGCTAATTCAAGCCATTTGATAATTTCATCAATGGCTTCGCCATACAAACCTCCAGATTTGTAAACACGCTCTTTCAATTCACCATCTTCTTTTACCAACATAGAGTTTAACCCATAAGACAATGGTCTGTCTTTATCTATTTTTTTATCGTCCTTAAAAACATCACCTTCAGCATTTGGCATATCAGGATCAGTGTTTTTAATATCTAAATAAAACGCTTCAACATCAGCTGTAGTCACATTTGGTCCATAAAAATTCACAGCACTTTCCAAGACATTATCAACACCTTTTGCTTGATTTACTTTTTTGGCATCCTTATCGTTAAAAATAACGTCAAAAGCTTCACCTTCAAGGGTTGTATTGGTTTCTGCCAGTAAAGTTTTTAAATAGTCTTGCGAAAATTCTGGCCTAATTTTATCGTTTGAATAATGATGATGAATTCCGTTACTGAACCACACACGTTTTAAATATACTTCAAAGGCTTTCCACTCATCTGTTTCTTTCTTGCCTTCATAATCAGTGTAAACATTTTCCAAGGCATTTCTGATTTTTAGATTGTGTCTGTAATTCATATTCCACATAATATCACGTCCAGACAAACCAGCTTCAACTAAATAATACACCAATTTTTGTTCTTTTAGTGTTAACTCTTCCCAACCAGGAATTTGATAACGCAAGATTTTTAAATCTGCGAATTGCTCCAACATAAAAGGAAAATCATCATTGGAAATTTCAATAAGATCCTCTTTAAATCCTTCTTTTTCTGCTGTTTCAGTCTTACAAGACCACATCATTCCAGCAATTAAAAATGTTGCTATAAATACTTTAAATTTCATTTTTGTTGTTTTAGGTATAAGGTTTCGAAATTAATACTATTTCATCAAATTATTAAATGTTCAATTAATTTATTTGGTACTTTCCAAAGGGAAACAAAATACTTATCTTTGAAAGAAATCGCTAAAAAACATGAAAACCTTCAAGTTCATATTATTTTTACTAATGATACTACTTATTGGTTGCTCCATCTATGTTGCTGTTCAACCAAACCATTATGAAGTTGTTAGAACACGAACTATTAAAGCTCCTACAGCTGTAATTTATGACAATGTTATTGATTTCAGAAATTGGGAAGCTTGGTCGTCTTGGATTGAAAAAAAACCAGACACCAAAATTACTTATCCTGAGCAAACCAAAGGTGTTGGTGGAAGTTACTCTTGGGAAGATGATGATGGCGTAGGAAACATGAAAACCTTAGCTGCTACTCGACCAAATAATATTGAACAATCTCTTCAATTTGATGACTATGAACCTTCAAAAGTAACATGGAATTTTGAACCGACTCAAGATGGCAAAACCAATGTAACTTGGATAATGAAAGGCGAAAAAGTCCCTTTTGGTTTTAAGTTATACGCTGTGTTCTCTGGTGGATTTGACAACATGATTGGTCCAGATTTTGAACGTGGTTTAGAGCGATTGGATAGTCTTGTTGTGGAAAGCACAAAAAAACATGAAATAACCGTAAATGGCATTACCGAATATGGTGGTGGCTTTTACTTATATAAAACCACAAATGCAAAAGACTCCAACATCAGCCAAAAAATGGCAGAGCAATATGGCAGCTTAATGGCTTATATAACGCAAAACAATATTGCAATGGCTGGTATGCCTTTAACTATTTATAACGAAATGAACCCTGAAGATGGCACTGTGATTATGAGTAACGGACTTCCAGTAAATCAGAAAATTGAAGTTGCTGAAGACAGTGATATTTCTGTTGGATTCATGTCTAAAACCAAAGTATTAAAAACAACCTTAAAAGGGAATTATACTTATTTAGCTGATGCTTGGGACGTTGCTTTAAAATATATTGTAGATAACAATTTAGTGCAATCTGAAGAAAAACCTTTTGAAATTTACACGAACGATCCTGGCGAATTTCCTAATCCAGCAGATTGGATTACTGAAATTTATATACCTATTGTTGAAACGGAGAACTAACACTAAAAAAGAGTCCCATTTTCTGGGGAAATTAACATGAAACAATTCTTACTCGTTTTTATTGGTGGTGGTTTTGGTAGCGCTTTACGGTTTCTGATTGGCAAATACATGAACTCGACAGAAACTGGAATTCCTTGGGGAACCTTTACCGCCAATATTTTAGGAAGTTTAATTATTGGAATTATTTTAGGGCTTGCGGCCAAAAATGATGCACTTTCTTCAAACCAAACACTTCTTTTAGCCACTGGATTTTGTGGTGGTTTTACCACCTTTTCAACCTTTGCCTATGAAAACCATGTGTTTTTAAAATCTGGTGATTTTACAAGTTTTGCTTTATATACCATTGGTAGTTTTATAATTGCTTTTCTTGCCGTATTTGCTGGACTATTTATAGCAAAAAGCTTTTAATGCTTAGCATACATTTTTACGCCTGCTTTGATTTCAATAGGTAAGTAATTGACGCGTGGCACTATTGGACATGAGAATTTTTCATTATACACGCAAAGCGGATTGTAAGCTCTGTTAAAATCTATAGTCATTGTGTCACTTTCTGGAATTCTTAAATCGATATAACGTCCTCCACCATAACTTTCTTCACCATTGGTATCATCTAAAAAGGGTAAAAACAAATAATCTTCAAGCCCTTCAGTTTGCATATTTTCTTCACCTTGATAGACATTTAGGTTAAAAGTCTCACCATTTATTTCAAAGGTCAATATTCCGAAAATTCGTTCTTTTGACAGGCGTTCAGTGGTTGTTTTCATATTAAACCATTCACTGTCAGGAGTGCGTTTCAATGATGCTTTTACAACATAAGTTGAATCGAATTTAAAAAAATCCAAGCCTTTAAAATCCTTTCTATCCTTATCAGTTAAAGGTGATGTTGTGGCATCTTTAAACTTAGCGTTCTGCTCTTTTTGGTAATCGGTTTCACCTAGAAGAGGCCTCTTTTCTTGTGCACAAGACATTATAAACACAGCAATAAAAGCAATAAAAATGCGATTCATACAATTTTTTTATATCCCAAAAATACAACATAAAGTTTTTTTGTCTAGTTTTGAAATAACAAAAATCGAGAACAATGAATTGTATTGTAAAAATCTATAAGCAAAAAACCACCTCTTTAAGAGCTTTGGGTTGGACTTATTATATTTTGTAACAATACAATTATCAACGATAACAATTTATAAAAGTCCGACTCCTGAGTCGGACTTTTTATTTTAGTGAAGTCATCAATTCAAGATTTTATGTTTTGAATTGATTTGACTGAACTAATCCCAAACTTTATACTGAGCCTTGTCGAAGTATGCTTTGGGATCTCTGGTTTAAAAAGATGTCCACTTTTGTGGAAACAAAAATTAATTTTTTGATGAAACGATTATTTAACAATTACATAAATACCTTTAAAGGACTTTCTCCTGAAGTTTGGTGGCTTGCACTTATTACATTGATTAATAGAGCAGGAACTATGGTCATTCCGTTTTTGTCATTATATCTCAACAAAGATCTAGGTTTTAGCTTCTCAAGCATTGGTTGGATTTTAAGCATATTTGGTTTAGGTTCAGTTGCAGGTTCATGGATTGGTGGCAAGCTCACAGATAAATTCGGCTTTTATCGTGTTATGATTTTTAGTTTGTTTGCTACTGGAATCATGTTTATTTTGCTACAATACTTAACAACACTGTTAAGCTTTTCTGTTGGTATATTTTTAGTAATGCTCGTCGCTGATTCTTTCAGGCCAGCCATGTTTGTTGCCATGAGTGCTTACAGTAAGCCTGAAAACAAAACTAGAAGTGTAACCCTTATTCGTTTAGCCATAAATCTTGGCTTTTCTGCTGGACCAGCTGTTGGAGGCATCATTATTACAACCATGGGTTATTCAGGTTTATTTTGGGTTGATGGTATTACCTGTTTACTAGCTACCATTTTACTCATAAAAGTATTGCATCCTAAAAAAGTGAAAACTTTAGATAATGTGGTTAACAAAAATCCTGAGAGCATCATGAAAGACAAAACCTATTGGTTATTCTTAATTGCTATGGCTTTTTTTGGCATTATTTTTCTGCAATATTTCTCAACAATGCCACTATATTATAAAGATTTTCATTCCTTAACAGAACTTGAAATAGGACTGTTAATGGGAATGAATGGACTAATTATTTTTCTATTGGAAATGCCTTTAATAAAATGGTTGGAAAACTCAACGTTCACAAGAGTTGGTCTCATGATTTTTGGAGCAATTTTGGTTGGAGCCAGCTTCATTGTACTTATAATGACAAGTTGGATTGGCATATTAATTTTTGGAATGCTCCTAATGACTATTGGCGAAATGATTGTATTTCCATTTTCAAATGCCTTTGCGATGAACAGAGGAAAACGTGGTAAATTAGGCGAATACATGGCACTCTATACCATTTCGTTTTCAGTATCTCATGTATTTGGCCATAATGCAGGAATGCAGCTTATTGATAAACTTGGCTATAACAACACTTGGATTATCATTACCATATTAGCAGTAATTTGTATATTTATTTTAATGCTATTAAAACGGTCTTTAATTGCTGAAAAATCAACAGTATGAACTTAAACCAAATAACCATTCCGTCGTTACATGTTGAAAAAGCAACAGAATTTTACAAAACTTTGGGCTTAAAACTCATTGTTGATGCTTTGCCTCGTTATGTAAGGTTTGAGTGTCCTGATGGTGATGCTACTTTGTCTATTCATAAAGTAGACAAACTACCAAAAGGCAATGGCATCACCATTTATTTTGAAGATGAAAATTTAGACACTTTGGTTTTAAATTTAAAACAAAAAGGAATTACCTTTATAAGCGATCCTGAGGACAAAACGTATTTATGGCGAGAAGCGCATTTGGAAGATCCAGATGGCAACCACATTATTTTGTTTTATGCTGGAAAAAACAGAAAAAATCCGCCCTGGCGAGTTAATTAGTTCTCGACACAAAATTGCTAAGCAATTTCACTCGAACTGACCTCAACGTCACATCGAGTGATTTTCGACAGAAAATAGTATCGAGATGCATATAAAAATCTAATAAATGAAAAACATAATTTACACTTTAACACTATTACTCTTAATAAGTTGCAATAATTCAGCAGAAAAAAAATCAACTCTAGATAATAAGATACTGAAACAAGTTCAAAACGAAGAGCAGTTCCCAAAATTAGAACCCAATCGTTACAATGTAGCTTTCTTAATCATGGAAGGCACTTACAACACAGAACTCACTGCGCCTTTTGATATTTTTCAGCATACCATTTTCAGAGATAGTATTAAAGCCATGAATGTGTTTACCGTTGCCAATACAGATCAACCCATTACCACGTTTGAAGGCATGCGTATTATTCCTGATTTCAATTACATATCTGACGACTTACCAAAAATTGATATCCTCGTGGTTCCAAGTGCAGAACATCATCTGGATTCTGACCTAGAGGATGAAGCGATGATTAATTTTATAAAACAAGTCGATAAAGATGCACAATTTATCACCTCGCATTGCGATGGCGCTTTTGTGTTAGCCAAAGCTGGACTTTTAAACAATTCGGTGTCTACAACATTCCCAAGTGATATTGACAAAATGCGTGAAATGTTCCCAAATTTAGATATCAGAAAAGAAGTGTTGTTTGTTCACGACGGAAAATACATCACCTCAGCTGGTGGTGCCAAAAGCTTTGAAGCTGCCTTATATCTATGCGAATACCTTTACGGAAAAGACATTGCGCAATCACTTGCTGGAGGATTGGTCATTGATTGGAATGTAGATGATATACCTCATATAATCATTGAAAAGTAAATACCTCACATATGGATAATTCATTTGAAAAATCTCCGCTATACCTCAAAGCAAAGGAAATTCAAAGGTTAGTCGATAGTATTGTCGATGTTATATACGAATCCGATTTGGAGTATGAATCTGAAGTAGAAGGCGAAATTATTGATGAAAGTATCAATTTTATGGTTGAAAATTCCATACTCATTCCTGCGAAAATAGCAGGTGTTTTTGATGAAGATGTGCCTTACGATTTGAAAATGGAAAACGCAACCCTTGTCAGAAAAGCAGCTAGAGAACTCCTAACAGACGCAACTTCTATCGAATCGTTTGGGTTTAAAGACATCGAGTATTTAGACATTTTAAGAAAAGAAATTGACGAATTTAGACTTCTGTTTGCCGAATGGGTAAAAACCTTTGATCCATGGAATTATATAATTGATCGTTGGGGACTTTTTAATCCTCCAGGTGTTAATTTTGATGACCACGATCCTGATGACGACCTTCCATTTAACTCTTCTGAGGAAGAAGATTTTGATGAAGATTGGGATGATGAAATTGATGATGATATTATAGGTGAAGGTGATGAGGATGATTAGCTTAAAATTTAATCTTTACTAGTTTTTTTAAGTTCTTTAATAAAAAAAGATGGTTTCATTCCTGTTTCCTTATAAAAAGCTCTTGAAAACGAATCAGGTTTTTTAAATCCTGAATCACTAGCAATTGCATCAATTGTATAATTTCTAAAGACTTTGTCTTTTTTTAATTGATTAATCGCAAAATCAATCCTCAAGCCATTTATATAATTTGTAAAACTTCGTTGTTTAAAATAGTTTACAACTTTTGACAGATAGTTGGCATTAGAGTTTATGTTTTTTGCCAAACTTTGTATGGTCATTTCTGAATCTAAATAATCTTTATTTTCTTCAAATTGATCTAATGCTTTCAAAATACTCTCAACTATTTCTTTTGAAAGATTTTTTAAATGTTCTTTTTTAGAATTGTTAGAGTTTGGCTCTTCGCTAATAATTTTTAAAAACCGCTGTTTGCTTAATTTTCGTTTATACCATTGGTAACAAAACCCTAAAGTTACTGTCAACAATAAAATACTTAAAGCAATAATAATATTCTTCCTTTTTAATTCTTTGTTCTTTATTGTCTCAATAATATGCTCTTTTTCGCTAATAAGTTTAGGAGTATCATATTGCTTGATAATATTGTTACTTAAATATGATTTGTTAGCATGTAATAAGCTATCTAATTTCATTAACTGATTTACATAAGTTAATTGGTTTTGCAAATCGTTTTTCTCCTTATAATGATGTATTAAGATTTCATAAGACTCTCTAATTTTTGGATGCAAATCATTATAAATTCTGAATAAAGAATCTACTTTTTTTAAATTTACAATAACATCTTTTGTATTGTCAAACTCACTATTAGCTTTTGCCAAATAATAATAAGCAATAGCTAAATTAGGTTTGTCCTCTATTTCTATAAGTTTGGGAATAGACCTTTGAAGACTATCTAGTGCAATTGAGAAATTTTTCTGATAAAATTGACTAATACCTTCATTTAACCTAAAGTAATTTTCATACTTAGCATTTTTAAATTCTACTGATTTTTGATAACCATAATTATTGTAGTAGGAAGCAGAATCCAGCTGCTTTAAGTCAACATAAATTATACCTAATGCAAAAGCAGAGCTTAAAAAAGTTTCTGATTTATTTGGAATATCTTTTTTCCAATATTCATAGTTGAGCCTAAAAAGTTTTAATGCTTCATTATAACTTCCTATTCTATTCAACAGAATACCAACATAAAATTCACAGTTTAAAATTAAGCTCTCATTATTGTGTTTAATAGCTAATGTATTGGCTTCAATAACATTATCAAGCATCTTTTTGTAATCGTATAAATTGTAGTAGTATGACGCTTTATATAAATAAGCAACTGCAGGTTGATACTCATTACTATTGTTTTTTAATAAGCTAATAATGCTGTCTTGATAAACAATCACATTATTATTTTCACTAACCAAAGATTTAAAATGATAACCAGCTACTAATTTAATGGTATCTTTCTCAAGCTTTGCTTTTGCAACAATTGCATTAGCATAATTATCTTGTTCATTTATTTCTAGACTGGAATCATATCTATCAAATAAATAATCAAAGCTTTTATCTTTTAGCGAATCTGCAACTATTTGGGCTTTGACTGTAACTATACCAATTAAAAAAAGTATTGAAAAAAAAGGCTTTAGCATTTAATAATCATTTTACAAACTGCAAATTGGTTAAAATATAACTTACAGACCAAATAAAGTTAATCCATATTCATGAATTAAGACAACTAACATTTGTGTTAATGTTTAATTTTTAAAATCTTTAGAGTGAAATCAGCCAGAAGCGTTAACTTATTAATATTATTCTTATCTTTAAAATGAGTTATACGAGCTAATTGTTATTCAATCAATCTATTATGAAACATCTTATATTATTTTTATTAGGTTTAGGATTAACTACAACATCTTACTCGCAAGCTAAAATTGCCAAAGAAATTTCTGGGACAATCACTTATCTTAATGAGCCATTAAAAGATGTTAACATCATTGTAAAAGGCACATCAAAAGGTACAAAAACAAACGAACTAGGTGAATACAGTTTACAAGCCAATGTTGGTGATGTTTTAGAGTACAGCCATGTAAGCTACACTAAAGTTGCAGTAATGATAGAAGACGTGACTTCCACTTTAAATATTGAGCTGCAAGAAAAAGACAATAAACTTGATGAAATAGTTTTAACTGCAAAACGAACACCAAAAGATTTGGCCACTTTTGAAGAAAAGATGGATGCAGAAATAAGAACCTCATTTGGCATTTTTAAACCAAATGCAGCTGGAACTAAAGTTCATTATTTATCTGGAGAAGAACTTGGGACTCATTATGCAGATTTAACTGAAGCTTTAAAAGGTAAGTTTTCAGGCAAGCTTCCTGGCAGTTATGATGTTGATGGCATTCCTTATAATAATACAAATATCTTTTCAGTTAACTTATCTAGGATTAAGGATGTCTATGTAACCAAAAATGTTGTGGTTGTGCGAACCATGGATTCTCCAGAAGAAATTGCCAGACTTCAAGAAGAAAAAGCTGAACAATATAGAAACCAAAACTATTATAACGACGATGCTTTATCAGATGAAAATACTATAAAATATTCTTCAACTAACTTAATTAAGAGCATATCTGGTAAAGTCACGTACTTATTTGCGCCTATTCCAAACGTCAACATCACCATTAAAGGAACAAGTAAAGGCACAAAAACCAACGATCAAGGTGAATACAGCTTGCAAGCCAATGTTGGAGATATTTTAGAATACAGTCATGTAAGTTTTACAACCGTTGCAGTAATGGTTGAAGATGTCACCTCAACCTTAAATATTGAACTACAAGAAAAAGACAACCAATTGGATGAAGTTGTCGTAAAAGCACGTATAAACCAAAAATCATTAGAGTATGAAAAACATAGAAATAGAGTTATTAAAACTGCTGTAGGAGACATAAACTTAAAAGCCATAGGTTTTGCTATTGACTATTCTTCTGGTGAAGATTTGCCTAAACATTGTGATGCAGCCTCTCCTCCAATAACACCTCTTGAATGTGCTGCTGCTCAAAAATTTCCGTTTCTTTCAACTCGATTTGCTGCTTCAGAAAAACCACCTATTTGGGATGTTGATGGTGGTATCTATGAAACTCCTCCACCTATTTCTGTGGGTGATGTAGCACATATATGGTATTTAGCTAATGCTCCTGCTCGATATGGTAACAAAAAAGTGATTATAGTACACACTATTGGAGGTAACTTTGATACACAGCAAAAAAATGAAGAAATAGCAAAACAATACCAAAATCAAAATTATTACAATGCAGATGCTGTAACTACTTCAGATGAAGCTACGTTTTCATCAGCAAACATCACAACAACTCAACCTAAATTTATCGTCTCCAAAGACATTTCTGGTAAAGTCACCTATTTAGATGCACCAATGCCATTGGTAAACATTAAAGTCGTTGGCAAAAACTCTGGTGTTGTTACAAGTCCTGATGGTACTTACAGCATCACTGCTAATGTTGGTGATATTATTCAGTATTCTCATGTTGGTTTTGCAACAGTATCAATCATTGTTGAAGATGTTACAGAAATCTTAGACATTGAAATGGTTGAAGAACAAAACGAACTCGAAACCGTTATTGTTACAGCTGATGGTAAACTAAGCAAAACTGCACAATTGTCTAAAAAAGCAGATCAGAAATTCTCAACTGCTATGGGAAATATCGACCCAAAAACTGCTGGTTATTCTGTAGGTTACATAGATGGAGATAATACAACTGCTGGAGCTAGAGACATCTTAGATGTTTTAACTGGTAAAGTTGCTGGTGTTACAGTAGACCGCTTAAACAACATCGTAAAATTAAGAAGTACAGGATCAATAAATACAGACTCACCAGCTATTTGGGATGTTGATGGTGTGATAATGACTGAAGTTCCTCAAATAGATCCAGCAAATATTAAAGACATACATCTCTTAAAATCACTCGCATCTACAACACGTTATGGCACTGCTGCAAGAGGTGGTGTTATTGTAGTCACTACCAAATCTGGTGATTTCTCTGCTGCTGAAGCCAATAGAAATAAAATAGCTGATAAATACACCAACAAAGATTATTATGCAAACGATGCTTCGCAAATATCGTTAGCGAGCTTAAATGCCAATTCGTATGCTGATGCTTTAGAAGCTTTTGAAACCAAACAAAAAGCGTTTATTTACTATGATGAAAAACTAAAAAACCAACTACCAAGTTACGCAGATCATATTGCTATTGCCCAAAAATTTGTATCGCATTTTAATGATTTAACCTTGTCTACTCAAATATTTAAGGAGCTCATAGAACGTAACGATAAAAACCCTGAAATACTAAAAGCCATTGCTTTTCATTTGCAAACCATTGGCAGACCAAAAGAAGCCATTGATGCCTATGAGCGTACTTTTAAATTACGTCCTCAATATGCACAATCCTATCGCGATTTGGCCAATGCTTATATAGAAAATGACCAATACAAAAAGTCTTGGCGTTTGTATATGAGTTACCTTATGCAAGGTAATGATGTAAGTGGTGAAGGCATTGGAGAGCTCATTTACAACGAAATGGAATGGCTCTATTTTAGCCGAAGAAACCAAACGGACATCAAAGAAAACTTTGTACCTAAAAGTAAAAATCTTTTCGACTTTAGAAACGATGTTCGCATTATTGTGGAATGGAATTCTTCAGAAGCTGAATTTGATTTAGAGTTTGTAAATCCAGAATTACGCTCTTATGTGTTTGAACATACCTTGTCTGGAAATCAAGACCTCATTACTGACGAAAAACAGAAAGGATATTCTAGCAAAGAGTTCTTCATTGATGATTTAGAAGATGGAGAATGGTTGGTAAATATTACCTATAAAGGCAATAAAAAACCTGAACCAACTTATTTTAAAATTACCAAGTTTTACAATTGGGGAAAAGAAACAGAAACCAAAGAAGTGGCTGTTTACAAGTTTCAAAACGAACGTGATAAAATTCAATTAATGCGTTTTCACAAAGATTTATTAGTTGCAAAAAACTAAAACAATCCAAACAAATACATGGTGAGCATTCCCCAAAATGTGCCAGAAACCATGCTTAAAATGGCTAATAAAATGGCATGTGGCATCCACTCTTTATTGTAAACTGCTGTTACAGCTGGAGCGGTTGAGATACCTCCTAAATTCGCCATACTCGCAATAGGAACCCAAGCCATGTGCAGTTTCATTTTCTTGGCAGCAAACATCATAATTACAAAATGACAAACCAACCAAATAACCACAAACAACACAAGGTTTAATGGCATGGACAAATTATTGAAATTGAGTTTCAATCCTAAAATTGCCATGATACAAATAATGCTTAATCCACCTAGTTTAAGTACCAAAGCATGATTCCATTTTGGCGCAAAATTACCAATCAATAAGCCAATGATACTAAAGGCTATAATTTTCCAGAGAAATGATGTTATTAAAAAACCGATTCCAAAAATTAAGACTATACTAATAGCAAAGGTTATCACAATAGACTTTACAGAAAAGGTATCGAAGGCATTTTCATCTTTTACAAAATCCGGAACTAGGTCATTTATGCCAAAATAGGTATTTAAGTTATCGCTTTTCTTAATCAGTTGGAACATTAAAATGGTCCAGATATTAACCAGAATATTATCTAACACTAAAATAGTCAAGAACAAACCTTCAGGACATTCAACCAATTCTTTCAACACCAGTTGACTTGTGCTTCCTCCTATCCAACTCCCAACAATAGGAACTAACCCTTTCCAATGTTCTTCAACAATTAAAAGCTCATTAAATTCTGGAGTAAATACATTAAAAAGCAAGAGTAATAATGGCGCTAACACTGCAATTGCTAACGAGCCAATGGCAAACAAAATAATTGGTCTTAAACCTATAATGCGCAATTGCTTAAACGAAAGCGCACTCATAACCATTAAAATAGCAAAGGGAATAATGTAGTCTTTACTCCAGCTGTGTAATTCAACTGTTCTTAAATCTAGGTTGAATGAATGTGTTACAATAGCTGGAATAACATAGGCAAACAAAATGGCTGGAAACCAGTTTAAAAGGGTTTGAATCCATCGTCTAGAGCTCTTTTCAAGTAGCAATACTGAAATGACTGTGACAAGTACTAAAATACTGGCTTTTAAAAGCATAAGTTTAGTCTTCTAAAATTCCAAGATGAATAATGCGTCCTCCATCAATGTTAACAGGGTTTGTACCTTTACCAATAACGATGCCTTTTTCTGGTGCAAAATATTCTTTAATCACATCACCAAAAGGGTTCTTTAAAACACCTATGAGTTCGCCTTTTTCAATGATTTGGTTCAACCCTACAGGAATATCTAACAATCCGCCTTGATCTACATAAACCCAATACGATTTTTTGCACATCACTGCTGGTTTCATCTCAGGAATAGTAAAGGCTTGCATGTCTAACCAGTTCATCACATTTTTCACACCTACAACACCACGTTTTACCATATCATCCTGATAAACTTGCGGATTTCCATACTCAACCGTTATCGTCGGAATACCTTTTAGCATGGCTTCGGCTCTCATGGTTCTGGTGGCTGCAATATTATCTCCTGTGCTTGGTACACCTTTATTATTCAACACAATATCTGCATCTTGCAGCATAGCCATTTTACTAATCTTTTCATCACCAAGTTCACCTCTGACGTATAAGCTGTTTATCCTTCCGAAGCTGGCTGTGTGCATATCGATTAGATAATCCAGTTTAGGCAAAATTTTCTGATTGATTTGCCATACGTATTGCTGACTTCTATTGCCATTGGCTTTGCCAGGAAAGTTTCGGTTTAAATCTTCTTCATCAACAAAACGCCTTCTATCTTGTCCAATACTCAAGGCATTTAATCCTGGAATGGCAATTACAGTACCTTTTAATTTGCTTACATCAATATCTTTCACTGATTCTTGAATCACCTTAATGCCATTAAGTTCATTACCATGAATGGCTGCAATTAAACCCAGAACAGGACCATCTTCTTTCCCTTTTAAAATAATAACAGGAATTGAAATAGGTTGCGAAAATCCGTTATCAATCATTTTTAGCCAGTACTTTTTAACTTGGTTTGGTTGAATATTTTCAAGATTGATTTCAGAGATGGTTTCAAAAGTAGACTGTGAAAAAACTGGACAAAAAAGCAGTAGGCAAATAGAAAAAATAAATTGCTTCATTTCAAATAGTTAAGATGAAATTAAATGTAATAAAAATTACCTTTAAAAATTCAATAATTCAGACACTTACATTTTAAATCTTAAAATTTGTTAAAAGTGAAAGAGTCACTTAATATATAGTAATTAATTACTATTTTTAAAATTCATTATTTCTAATTAACCAACCAATGAATCCAACAAAATTCGCTTTTGCCATGATTTTCTCTTTAATCATGGTAACATCACTTTCAGCACAAGACTATTTTTTTAAAGACAAAGCACCTTTTAATCCTGATATTCCTTCTCCTGAAGAATTCCTCGGAAGACCTATTGGTGCACAACACACAAGGCATGATCTAATTGTAGCTTACTTTACCAAGTTAGCTGAATTGTCTGATCGTGCAGAAATTGAAATTTATGGTCAAACACATGAAATGCGTAAACTCGTCATGCTTCGTGTTTCTACACCAGAACATTTAAAGAATTTAGAAGCTCTTAAAACAGAGCATTTAAAATTTGTAGATCCAAATCAAAATCCTACAAACTATGATGCACTTCCTATTTTTATTCAATTGGGTTATAATGTTCATGGGAACGAGCCCTCAAGCTCTGAAGCGGCTTTATTAACAGCCTACACCTTAGTCGCTTCAAACAGTCCTGAGGTAAAAAATTATTTAGAGAATTCTGTCATCTTTATCGATCCAACTATCAATCCTGATGGTCGTGACAGACATACACAATGGGCAAATCAGTTCCTAGCCAAGGAAATTGTGTCTGATGGTGCTGATGCTGAACACAACGAAACTTGGCCAAGAGGAAGAACCAATCACTATTGGTTTGATTTAAACAGAGATTGGTTATTGGCTGTTCATCCTGAAAGTCAAGGTAAGTTGAATTGGTACCACAATTGGTATCCAAATGTAGTAACCGATTTTCATGAAATGGGAACCAATAGCAATCACTTTTTTGAACCTATGAAACCTATTGGTTCAAAAGACCCTATCATGCCAAAAGAAAACTATGAAGATTTAAACGACCTATTTGCAAAATATTTTGTGAGTGCTTTAGACGAAATTGGGTCATTTTATTACACTAAAGAATCTTTTGATGGTACGTATCCAGGTTATGGTTCTTCATATCCAGATTTACAAGGCGCTTTAGCTTTATTGTTTGAGCAAGCAAGTTCCAGAGGTCATCTTCAAGACACAGATTATGGTACCATGTCGTTTGCATTTACGATTAGAAACCAATACACATCAAGTTTTGCAACCATTAAAGCAGCTGTTGAAAACAAAGCGTACTTGAGAAAATACCAACAAACATTCTTTAAAACGGCTTTGTCAGAAAAAGCACCAACTGGTTTCGCTGCTTATGAATTCGGTGATGCTTACGACAACAACAGAAATAAGGCCTTTGTTGATTATCTTTTAAAACATAAAATCAAAGTGTACAAAAACGGAAACAAGTTTACGGTGCCTTTAAAACAACCTCAACGCAGAATGGTGCAAACCATGTTTGAAACTTATAGCAAATATAGCGATAGTGTGTTTTACGATGCATCTGCTTGGAGTGTTGCTAATTTTTACAACATGGATTATAGAGGTTTGAAAACAGCAAATCTTGGTGAAGAAATTACCTCAACCGAAAGCATCAACAAAGTAACTTCAGTGCCAAAAAGCGAGTATGCATACATCATGGATTGGGACGATTATTATGCACCTTCAGCATTGTATTACATGCAATCAAAAGGGATTATCGCAGCATCAGCTTTTAAACCGTTTTCTAGTAAAACCAATCTTGGTGATAAAGACTTTAACTATGGAAGCATTATGATTCCTGTAAGTAAGCAACAAAAACTGTCTAGCGATAAAGTTTATGAGATAGTTAAAGAAGCTCAGAGCAAATTCAATGTTCCAATCTATGCTGCTAATACAGGGTTCAGCATTAAAGGGATTGACTTGGGAAGTAATAATTTCAGAACCGTTGAAAAACCAAAAGTAGCAATGCTTGTTGGTGATGGTGTAAGCAGTTATGAAGCTGGTGAAGTATGGCACTTATTGGATACTCGAACCAAGATGCCAATAGTAAAACTTCAAACGAATACAATTAGAGGTAATTGGTTAGATAAGTACAATACACTTGTGATGGTTTCTGGAGGCTATAACTCGCTCGATTCCATTCAACGTCAAACCATAAGAGATTGGACATCAAATGGGAATACCTTAATTACAATCGGTTCAGCATCAAAATGGGCTGTTGACCGAAAATTGGTAAAAGAAAAATTAACGACAAAGCCTAAACCAAAAGATAAGGACAAAAAAGAAGAAGATGAAAAAGTTGAAAGATTACCTTATGTTGATGCTGGAGAAAATTTAGGAAGAGAGGAATTAGGTGGAGCAATTTTTGAAGTTGACCTAGATGTAACACATCCTTTAGGTTTTGGTTATAGAGACAACAAACTCCCTGTTTACAAAAACAACAATGTGTTTTTAGCACCAAGTACGAGTGAATATGGCACTGTAGCTAAGTATACTGAAAATCCTCATATTGATGGCTACATTTCTGATGACAACCTCAACATATACTTAAAACCATCAGCTTCACTCATTGTGAGTCAAATTGGTAGAGGTCGCGTTGTTATGTTTGCTGATAATCCTAATTTTAGAGGTGCTTGGTATGGTACCAACAGACTCTTTTTAAACGCACTGTTTTTAGGTGATAACATTTCTGTTCCAAGAGCAAGAGATTGATAAATTAAACTGTATAACTAAAAAAAATTCCCAATCAAGTTGGAAAAATATTATGAAAAAAATAACCATCCTATTTTCGCTCCTATTTGTTTTAAACGGTTTCGCTCAAGGTGATGGACCGCATTCGCAACTCATCATTCGAGGTGTTACACTAATTAATGGTGATGGCTCACCACCTCAAGGTCCAATGGATATTGTTGTAGAAGGCAACAAAATTGTCAACATGCAAATTGTTGGTTATGATGGTGTGCCTATTAATGAAGCACGACGACCAAAACTAAAAGCTGGAGGCAAAGAACTAGATGCTAATGGCATGTATTTGCTGCCAGGTTTTATTGACATGCATACGCATATTGGTGGAAATGCTCAAGGTGCCGAACCTGATTATGTATTTAAACTATGGATGGCACATGGTGTCACCACTGTTAGACAAGTTAGTGGTCGAAACGCCATTGAACTTAAACGACAAAGTGCCGCTAACAAAATAATTGCTCCTAGAATTTTTGAATATACTGGTTTTGGCTCAGGAAGTGATAAACCTATTAGCACACCAGAGATGGCTCGCGAATGGGTAAGGCAAAATGCAAAAAATGGTGCTGATGGTATTAAATTCTTTGGTGCTGAACCAGATATTATGGCTGCGGCTTTAGATGAAAACAAAAAATTAGGGCTAGGATCAACTGCTCATCATGCGCAATTAACTGTAGCTAGATGGAACGTATTACATTCAGCAAGAGCTGGAATGACCTCTATGGAACATTGGTATGGTTTACCAGAAGCATTGTTTAATGATAGAACCGTTCAAAATTATCCTTTAGATTACAACTATCAGAATGAACAGCATCGTTTTGAAGAAGCTGGAAAACTTTGGGCACAAGCAGCAGAACCTTATTCTGAGCATTGGAATAAAGTAATGAATGAATTGCTAGAGTTAGATTTCACGTTAGACCCAACATTTAATATCTACGAAGCAAGTAGAGATTTACAACGTGCTCGTCGTGCAGAATGGCATGAAGACTATACAATGCCTTCACTTTGGAAATTTTACGAACCAAGTAAAATTAGTCATGGAAGCTATTGGCATTATTGGGGAACAGAACAGGAAGTCGCTTGGAAAAATAATTACAAACTGTGGATGACTTTTATTAACGAATATAAAAACAGAGGCGGTAGAGTAACTGTTGGTACAGATTCTGGTTTTATCTATCAACTATACGGTTTTGCCTACCCTAGAGAACTTGAATTATTACGTGAAGCAGGCTTTCATCCTCTTGAAGTTATTAGAGCTGCAACATTAAATGGTGCTGAAGCTCTAGGTTGGGACGATAAAATTGGCTCTGTGCAAATTGGAAAATTGGCTGATTTCGTTATTGTTGAAGAAAATCCTTTAGTGAATTTAAAAGTACTTTACGGAACAGGAGCCATCAAACTTACTGAAGACAATGAAGTGGTTAGAGTTGGTGGTGTAAAATACACCATTAAAGATGGAATTATTTATGATGCTAAACAATTACTAGCCGATGTAAAAGCAATGGTTGATGCTGAAAAAGCCAAAACCAATTGGAAACTAAAACAACCAGGAGTTAAAAATTAACTTTTTGTTTTATAGGCTTATCATCAATAACATTAGATAAGATAATTTGTGTTTTGGTTTCGCCATAAGTTATGAGTTGATCTATAAATTTTTCTAGATGTTTTTGGTTATGTAATATCACTTCCATAACGATATTTTCATTGCCTGTAATTCTATAACAATTTACAACCTCATCAAAGGATTTTACTTTTTCCAGAAAGGGCTTTAAACGTCCCATAAAAGCCCTTACTGTAATAAGTGCACGTATCTGGTAGCCAACTTCAAATGGCGAAACTTTAGCACGATAACCTTCAATGATACCAGCATCCTCAAGTTTACGGATACGTTCTGCTACTGCTGGAGAAGAAATACCAACAAGATTGGCTATTTCTGTGTTAGATCTTCTTGCATTGGTTTGTAGAAGTCCGAGTATCTTCCAGTTAATTAAATCTACTTTCATTCTTAAAGTATTTAATTCAAATATATTAAATATTAAATCTTATTCTAATATTTCATTTAATATTTAAATGTAAATTTTTAGTTTATGCGCTAATTTTGTGTAATTGCTATAAGAAAATGATATACTCAATCCCATCTCACTTGCCTGATATGCCTATTTATAAAAAGGCATTGGAAATATTTTCGTTATCACGAAAAATATCTACCTATTTAAATTACGATTTAAGTCATTTACTTATTGACGGAAAAGAAGATCAGAACATTTACTTTTCTGGAGACATTGTACAACAATCTGAATCATTGGTTCCTGAGATTATTAAAGCTGAAGCCGAAATGTATTCGGAAAATAGATATAAGCATGCCGCTACAGTAAAACGCTTGACCAATTTATTGTATAAGAATTGTGCGCGTTTGGAAATAAGCAATAGTAACGGAAGAGATTATATTCCTATTTTAAGAAAAGAACTTAAAACGTTTAGAAAACTACAGCGTAATTGGATGTTGACGCTTTAGTTATTAACTCTATTTATATTTCTTACCATGTTTAATCACGATATCTACATCTTGAAGTAAACTAATATGCCTTAACACATCGCCTTTTACCGCAATGATATCTGCGTATTTACCTTCAGTTACAGTACCAACCTCATCTGCAACTCCCATCCATAATGATGGCCAATATGTAGCTGCTCTGATAGCATACATAGGATCAATACCAAATTCATTTACCCACACATCCAATTCGTTCCATGTAGATTGACTGTGAAACTTCATAGGGATACCACTATCTGTACCAATCATAAGTACAACACCAGCGTCCATAAGTTGTTTGATTTTGGTTTCTAAAGTTGGTTTTCTTACAGGTGTTAATTGAAAATAAGGCAAACGGTCTTTATGTTTAAAGCTGTTTTTAATATCTGCAACAATTGTATCGTTTAATCCTCTATGCCAAGAATCGCTATCTAAATGTTCTCCATTATCTCTTACATATTCATAATTGTATAAACCTTCAACGGTTGGACACCAATACAATGGTCCTAAATTCATTTGTGCAGTACGTTCCTTTATGGCTTCCATAACATCATCTGGATATTGAGGTGCAGATGACAAACCTGTATGTTCAATACAATCTGCTCCTGCTTCCAAAGCATTTCTAATTTCTTGAGGCCTGTGACCATGTGCTACAACTTTTAAATTGTATTTATGTGCAGTATCAATAACAGCTTGAAGTTCCTCTTTTGTCATCTGATCTTGGTCAATGAGTTTTATGCAATCAACTCCAGCATCAGCCAAGGTTTTTATTTTCTTTTGGGCATCTGCAACTCCATTAATTCCCCAACGAAACGCTTCAGTTCCTGGATAGGGTTTCTTTTGAATAAAGGGTCCCGAAACATAAAGCGTAGCTCCAGGAATTTCTCCATTATTGATTCTATCTCTTACAGCAATACTTTCTTTTAGTGGTCCTCCTAAATCTCTAGCACTTGTAACTCCTGCCATTAATAATTGTTCGGCTGAAGCTGGCATAATCACATCTTCCAATAATGGTGGATAGGTTTTGTCCCAATAGTCATAATCTGCATGACCATTAAGCATCGTATGTACATGCATATCCCAAAGTCCAGGCAATACTGTCATACCTTCTGTAGATATAATTTCAGCATTTTTTGGCACCATTAAGGTTTTTGTAGTACCTACTGCTTTAATTTTTTCGCCCTCAATAATAATGACGCTGTTTTTGATTGGTGTAGAGCCATAGCCATCAATTAAAGTACCTCCTACCAAGGCTTTAACATTATTTTGCTGAGCAAAAGACATGGTGCAAATAAGCAGTGCTAAATAGAAATATTTCATCTTGAATGTAAGAATGGTTAGTATGTCAATAAAGATATACTAATTGCTTTTAAAAGAAAAATATAGAATTAAATATGATTAATCTGCAGTCACAATTTGGGGATTAAACATAACCGATTCTTGCAAACGTTCATACCTTTGATGCATTGTTTCAGCTAAGATTACATATTGACACTTGTGCAAACTTTCAGTAACACGCAATACATCACTATGATAATTATTCCTGATTAAAAATTCAGCATCTTCTAAAGCAAATAATTGTAGTTGTCCTAAATGCAAACTGTTCATAAAATAGAGTTTATTCAATCGCTTGGGTGTCACTATTAAAATATCAACTCCATAATAAATTTCTTCACGTTGTTTCTCTAAATCGTATTCTTCGTAAGCGCAATACAGTCGTAAAACTGTTTGTTTAGTAAACAGTTCAAATTGATCTTTCAACTCCAATGCAGCCTCTTTATCTTTAACCATCACAAGGGCTCGAGGAGAATCATCAACAGCCTCTGCTTTTAATTTATGCACAACAGCTATTATCAAAGCGGTTGTTTTTCCAAACCCCTTTGGAGCAATGCCATACACATTGGCTCCACTTTTTAATGTTGGCAAAATTGCTTTCTGAAAAGGTAAAGGCGATTTGAAGCCTTGTTGCTCCAACGCTTCTTTTAGTAATGGATTTAGTTTTTTAAAAGACATTTAACTATTAGCTGTTTGAAGCCAAAGATACTATTAATGACACACTTTGCAGTCTGCTTTGTCTTGTATTTCGCCAATAAGGTGGCCTTTGTCATTCATTTCAAAACCACAACAATCCATAAATCCTAGAGCTATTTGCTTTCTGGCGCGTTGTATTTGTGATTTAACCGTAGGCAATGGCAAATGCAATTGGTTGGCAACCTCTTGTTGTTTCAGTCCTTTTATATCTGATAGAAACAGAGGATCTCGGTATTTCTTTGGAAGATTTTTAATGATTCCACGTAAGCAATCGTGCTCTGAATGGTCTTGATTTCGCTCATCAGAAATTAAATCGTCATCGTTAATATCGTAAGTAAAATCATGATGCCTAAAATAATCTGTAACAGTATATCTCGCAATACTAAACAGCCAAGGCTTTAGCTTAGCATCATCTTTCAACTGATGTAGCTTCGTGTGCACTTTTATAAAAGTTTCCTGTAACAAATCATCAGCCACCACAGCATCGTTTACCTTACTTAAAATAAAGTGCTTAATATCCTTTGAGTATGTATTCCAAATATCTTGTGTTTGCATCTCCATAGAAAAACAACGCTAATCTTAGCTTAAAGTTACTAAAATTGGCGCTGTTCTTTGGGTGTTTTAAATATAACTTAACAGTTACAGTTATTGCATGTACAGTTATCGCAAGTACAATTTGAGCAATCTCCTGTTTTACAACCATCACAGTTGCAAGTACAATTATTTTTATGTTTCATGATGTTTGTTTTAATGTTCATAGAGTAGACGTAAAATGATTGAAAAAGATGCATCAAATTTTAAAATTAGTATAAAAATGTTGACTGTTTATCGATAAAAACTCCTTTAAACTCCTTTTTATCAAAGATTTAAGCAATATAAAGAAATATCGAAACATACTAAAAAGACATGTTTATATTAATTAAAAAAAGATGTTAAAAAAATCCATCTTAATCGAAAAAAAGACCAAACTAACCTGTAAGGATTTACAATTAAAAATCAAGTCTGAAGCACGTGAGGCAAGTATTCCAATTGAGGATATTGGATTCTTGGTCATTGATAATCCTGAAGTGTATGTTAGCATCACTGCTTTAAATGCAATGGTAGACAATAACACTGCTGTAATTATTTGCAACCCTTCACACCTACCAAATGGTATGTTTTTAAATTTAAACAGCCACCACGTACAACAGGAAATATTTAAAAATCAACTGTCTGCAAGCCAACCCTTAAAAAAACAACTATGGCAGCAAACCATTATTGAAAAAATAAAAAACCAAGGTTTGCTCTTAAAAACAATTACCAAAACCAAAAACAATTTTGAGTTTTTGGCAAGCAAGGTGTTGAGTGGAGACACCTCAAACATGGAGGCCGTTGCAGCCAATTTTTATTGGAAAGCGTTTTTTGAACATGATTTTAAACGTGAACGCTTTGGAGACTATCCAAACAATTTTTTAAACTATGGCTATGCCATTTTAAGGGCAGCTACTGCTAGGGCATTATCTGGAAGCGGATTATTGAACACGGTTGGTATTCACCATAAAAGCAAATACAATGCATTTGCCTTGGCAGATGACATTATGGAGCCGTTTAGACCCATTGTGGACGAAGCGGTTTATACCATCATGCAGCATTATGACGAGCAGGAGCTCAATACCGAAATAAAATCTGTGCTATTGCAAATGCTGACCAGAACGGTTTACTTTAAAAAGGAAAAAAGCACCTTAATGGTAGCTCTACAAAAAACAGCTAGCTCACTCCAACAATGCTATAGTGGCAAACGAAAAAAAATTAAATATCCAAAACTATGGAATTAAACGGTTACCGAATTATGTGGTTATTTGTATTTTTTGATTTACCGACAGACACAGCTAAAGACCGAAAAAATGCGGCTGGTTTTAGAAAGAATTTATTGAAAGACGGTTTTGCAATGATGCAATATTCTGTATATATGCGACATTGCGCCAGTAGTGAAAGTGCCGATGTACATGAAAAGCGAATCAAGCGTTTATTGCCACCTTTGGGGAAGGTGAGCGTGTTGCGCATAACCGACAAACAATTTGGCAACATCATGAATTTTTGGGGACGAGCTGAAGTGCTTAAAGAACCCATACCAACGCAGTTGGAATTGTTTTAATCTTTTGAAAACAAAGAATCCTGTTGCCATTTTAACGGGTTCATATCAATATAATTGGAAATATTTTGGTGGGCTATATTGCTTCTAATAATGCTGTCATGAAAAGAACGCTGCCAAGCAAACTCCCTAAAACCTGCCTCATGAATTAATTTGGACGATGTGGTTTTAAAGGCACCCATTAAACTGGACAACGATTTGATTTTTATATCTTTTGAAACACATAAGCTATCAATTTCAATGACAAGATGCACATGATTTGGCATCACTACATAATTATGTATAACAACATATTGATATTGCATAGGCAACCATTCCATTCGCTCTTGAACAATTAATCCAAATTTATTTAACTTCATTCTATGATTTGATTTTTTTGCATCATTTTTATCGGGATTATGATTCTGATTGAGATTATGTACGGACAGGTCGCGACCTGTCTCTTCGATAATTTCTCCAAAACAACATAATCTATCTTTCACGCAAATGGTGACGAAATATAGATTATCACTCGAATAATCAAACCCTTTCATCCTATTTCGCTTCCTGTTTTTCATTATCCTAATGATAATATTAATGATATTGCGATTTTATTTTCAAACAATGAACGGGAACAGGTCGCGACCTGTCCCTTCCATTCTTTATTTTTTGAATCCTATAACACCAATCATTACCCAACAAATAAATATAAATTTTTTCTTCTAATTTATTATTCTCTTCCGGACAGCTTCCGAGCTGTCCCACCATTACAATCAAAAAAACGCTTCAATCTTGCCTTATCACTGCAAAAAAGAAGCGTTTTTTAAAACGATATTTGACTTTAATTTCTTGACTATTAGAAGGTAACGAGCCAACTAATATCGTGTTTTCCAATCTTTAATCAAACCACAACTGCAATTGAACCATATAAAAAAATGGTTTAAATATCGTGTTTTCCAATCTTTAATCAAACCACAACTTATAATTTCTAATACTATTTGCAAGCCTTAATATCGTGTTTTCCAATCTTTAATCAAACCACAACGACAGAAGCACAGTTTAAAAATAACTTTTGAATATCGTGTTTTCCAATCTTTAATCAAACCACAACTCATGGTATTCTTTAGCTTCTTCT
>JAUIGO010000073.1 GCA_030429955.1 Bacteroidia bacterium | reverse complement strand
TAGCAACAATGATGTGCCACACATTTCTTATAAAGATTTTGGCAATTCAGAAAAGGCAACAGTAATGAAGTTCGATGGTACCAATTGGGTAGATGTTGGAACACCAGGCTTTTCAACAGGAAAAGCATGGAATACTTCCCTAGCATTTAGTAGTAACAATGAGCCATATATAGCTTTTTATGATTATATAGATAAAAGTTCAGTTAAGAAGTTTGATGGCACGAATTGGGTAAACGTTGGATCATCAGGTTATTCGGGTGGTGGTCAAGATTATATTTCCATGGCACTAAACTCTAACGACGAACCTTATGTAGCCTATTCGGATGGTAGTTATTTATATTGGGGAACCGTTAAAAAATTTAACGGTAGTAGCTGGGAAACAGTCGGAAACCAAGGTTTTTCCAATGAACAGATATACTACACTTCTTTGGTATTTAACAGTAATAATGAACCAATTGTAGCATTTAGTGATACTGGCTACGGTTTCGAATTGTCCGTTATGAAATTCACAAACACCATGAGCATTCAAGACAACGAGGTTTCAGGGGTTTCTTTATATCCCAACCCAGCCAACGATTTGGTAACCTTATCAAATTTACCATATGGAGAAACGGACATAAAAGTTTTTGACATTACGGGAAAAGAAGTGTTTTCAATCAACGCAAATACAGGAATAGAAACCATTGACACAACCAATTTTACCAACGGCATCTACATGGTACGCATTACCCATAAGGATAAAATAACCTATAAAAAATTGGTGATAAGCAATTAAGTTTAAGGCTGTGATCTTTAGGTGTGAGACACGAACAACGAAGCACTTTTCACAAATGATAACCAACCATTAAGAATGTTTCGTTTTTGACTGCTTTGAGGTTTACAATGACAATTCTAAAAATATTAAAAAACATACAATGAAACAGCAATTATTTACATTTCTTGGTCTACTTCTATGTATTTTAGGGCATACACAAACCCATACCGGAAAGCTTGAAAACCCGTTAAAGAATATGCCCGAAATGGACATAGTACTTTGGCCTATGGGGATGGACAGCGCTGTAAACATTGGGAAATTAACCGCCAATGGTACTTTGGAATTCAATTTTCCGGAAAAAGAAGCTTTTCAATCTGCCGATGCGGAAAAACAAATGGTAGCGGACGATTTTAAATACGCACTCCGTTTTAATTGCATTGGGCAAGACGAACCCGAGTATCCAATTGTTATGGCAACTAGTATAAGCCCCATTTCGTTATGGCACAAAAACCGTTATGTGGGCGTGTTGTTTCCCGTTACCGACGAGAGGTTGATGCATTGGATGGAAGACGAAGCCTACAACAATCCCATTGAGGGCACATTTTACGAAATAGTTTACGTTGCTGAAGCCACCACACTTAAAACCGAATGCGCTACTACATTTCAGTTTTCAGAAGAGACGTTAAACGCCAGCTACCACTATCAATTAGAACTGCAAGCAGGATTGAATGTTATTGCCTATACCATTGAAGATATTCATAAAATGAATCCGAAAATTACCTCTAATAAACCTAGTAAGGTTGTAGTTAAAAATGTTCAGGCAGAAGATGGTATTAAATGGATAGCAAAATATTTCTAAACAATAGGAAAAAAAACAAAATGACTTGTATATGTTGAATTTTAAAACCAAAATCTTATGAGACCCATTTTTTTGATACTGATTTTCATCTTATTTGCAACAAGTTCATGCAAGCAATCTTCTGATAAGGAAAATAATGTGTTTGAAGAAAAGATGGATGAACTTGAAAATTCAACTAAAGTTGGTTCTTGGCAACAAAATTTGATAACAACAGAACCATTGCAAATAGACCAACTCAAGGCTAAACTGCCTAAACAATTGGCAGGTTTGCCGTTAAGAATTTCAGATTCGCCGGCAGCTCAAACCGTTGTAGGAACCTATAGTGTAAGTACAAACCCTAATCATGAAACCGAAAATATTACAGTCCAAATTTTGGATGGTGCCGGAAATTATGGTTTTGGGCATGTCAATGCCGTCCACAAAATGATTTCTATGGAGGTAAACAACAAAGGGGATAATAATTGGGCAAAAACCCAAGACCATCTAGGCGTTAGGATTTTATTAAAAGAAGAGCGTGTTAAAGACATCCAATTTTCAGAGTTGCAATACATCAAACAAAACCGCTATCACATATCCTTGACTGGTAGAAGACTTGACAGTAAAAAGCTGTTGCAGGCAAAAACCGATTTAGAAAAAACCAATTTTTAATAGATTGATGCCTTAAAATGGGTTCGGTAATAAGAATGAACTGAATAGGACAATTATAAAAAACGAAATAACAAAAACAGATTCACATGAAAACAATACTACAAATTATGGTGCTTTTCCTTTTTGGAAGCACGTTCGCACAACAAGGCATTAATTATAAAGCCATTGTAAAAGACGGCTCTGGTAACGTGGTTGCTAACGATTTAATACAGGTACAGTTTACCATTTTGCAAGGTGCCACAAGTGTGTATCAAGAAACCCACAGCCCAACCACCGATGCCAATGGCATTGTTATTATAAACATTGGCGAGGGCATACCCATTTCAGGCACATTCAGCACCATTGATTGGAGTGCAGACGACCACTACCTAAACGTACAGATAAATACAGGAGGTGGTCTTACCGATATGGGTACGACGCAGTTTATGGCAGTGCCTTATGCCATGCACGCAAAAACTGCAGAAAGCGTTAGCAGTGTAACCACCTATTCTGTAGGTGACTTTGCCCATGGAGGCATTGTATTTTGGGTTGACGAAACAGGGCAACATGGTCTTGTTTGTGCCAAACAAGACCAAAGCACAGGAGTAAGATGGCATGCCGGAACTAATGGAAATACACGAGCATCAGGCGATGGCTTGTATGCTGGTAAGGCCAACACATCAATTATTATTGCTGCACAAGTTGCCATTGGTGATGATGGTAGCACCTATGCGGCACGTATCTGTAATGAATTACAAATTACAGAAGGCGGTAAAACCTATGGCGATTGGTACTTACCCTCAAAAGAAGAATTAAACCTGATGTATCAAAACAAAGCAGCTATTGATGCCACAGCAGGGGCAAATGGAGGCAGCAGTTTTGCTAGTAACTTCTATTGGAGTTCTACGGAGTACACTTTCGACGGCGCTTGGGGGCAGAACTTCGTCGGTGGTGACCAAATCAACGGCAATAAGAGCAGCATGGTCAGGGTGCGTGCTGTTCGTGCTTTTTAACTATTCAACAATTTAACCGCGAAGCGGTCGAATTTTTGAGAAAAACGAGAACAGAGCCAAGCTTGTTTGGGCTAAATGTAGCCGAAAAATAGACTTTAGAAAACAATAAAAATTAACACATGAAACATATACTAACATTCATCATCGGCTTTGGGTGCTTATGGGCTCAAGCTCAAACCATCGAAAAATTTTCTATTGATAGTGGTGGTAACAGTACTTCAAACGGCAACATAACTGTACTGTATACCTTAGGTGAAGTAAACTTACAAGAACTCAATGCAGGTAACATACTTTTATCTGAAGGCTTTATAAGTCCGGATTTTGGAGAAACCTTAAATATTGGTTATGAAGGCTCTATTGATAACCAATTGTTGATGTACCCAAACCCAGCTAAAGATTTGGTGATTATTGACAATTTGCCACATGGTGAAACACACATAAGGGTTTTTGACCTATCAGGAAAGGAAATGTTTTCAAAATATATAAATGCTGAAACTACAACCATAAATACTACCAACTTTGCCAATGGCGTTTACCTTTTGCGGTTTGACCACAATGGATATATAATTCATAAGAAATTGGTTGTTAACAAATAGCACGTGTCATTTGAGAAATGATGAGATGAAATAATCTCAAAATAGCAAAGATTACCTCATTTCAGCTGTCTTGAGCAACAGGAAAGTTGGCCAGAACAAATAAAATTAAACAACAGATATGATTTACACAGTGCCTTATTGTTGTTCTCTGTCTATTTCTGAAAAATATATAAAACAGAACTGTAATTACTCACCAAGTTAGAGGTCAAAATTCAAGGTGGTTATAGCATTGGGACTCACTTCTTACCATTCCGAACAGAGAAGTTAAGCTCATTAGCGCCGATGGTACTGCATTAGTGGAAGAGTAGGTCATCGCATTTTTTGTGCTAACTTTATCGTTAGTGTTTATTAAACCCTTACTAGTAATAGTAAGGGTTTTTTTGTTTAAAAGCGTTTAAACTTCTTTTTTTCTTATATTTCAAATGTTATATAGTGATTTTTAAATGAAAAATTATGAACTAAGTTTAGCCTGGGAATTTGTAAATAACACAAATCGCACAATTTTTTTGACAGGAAAGGCAGGGACAGGAAAAACAACTTTTTTGCATAGCTTAAGAAGCAATTCCTTAAAGCGTATGGTAGTAGTAGCTCCAACTGGAGTTGCTGCTATTAATGCAAAAGGTGTTACTATTCATTCTTTTTTTCAAATGCCTTTTGGGCCAATTTTACCAGATGACAATTTGGATAGACCTTCAGAGTTTAGTAGAAAATTCAGTAAAACAAAAATAAACATTATTAAGTCTTTGGATTTGTTGGTTATTGATGAAATAAGTATGGTTCGTGCCGATTTACTTGATGGCATCGATAAGACTTTGAGACGTTTCAGAAGCAAAAATGAAGTTTTTGGAGGTGTTCAATTATTGATGATTGGCGATTTACAGCAACTATCTCCAGTTATAAAAGAAAATGAATGGCAATTACTAAAGCCTTTTTACAAAAACGCTTATTTTTTTAGTAGCCAAGCATTTCAGCAGTGCAATGCTATAACTATTGAATTAAAACATATTTATAGGCAAGATAATCCTGAGTTCATAAAAATTCTCAATGAAATTAGAACAAATACTTTAACACAATCATCAGCAGACGAATTAAACAAACGATATTTCCCAAATTTTAAAGTAGATGAAGGTTATATAGCTCTAACAACTCATAATCATAAGGCCGAACGAGTTAACAATGAAGAACTTGAAAAATTAGAAGCTAAGCCTCAGACATATTACGCAAATGTTGAAGGTAAATTTCCTGAACATTCTTATCCTAATAAAGAAGAACTTACGTTTAAAGTTGGTGCTCAAGTTATGTTCATTAAAAATGATAACGACCAAGAGAAACGTTATTTCAATGGTAAAATTGGTAAAGTGGTATCATTAACTGAAGATGAAATTACAGTTCGCTGTCCAGAGGATGATTTTGACATCATTGTTATACCTCAAGTTTGGGAAAACATCAATTATTCGGTTAATACTGAAACTAAAGCAATTATAGAAAATAGTATTGGCTCATTCACACAAATGCCATTACGTTTGGCGTGGTCTATTACTATTCATAAAAGTCAAGGGTTAACCTTTGAAAAAGCCATTATTGACGCCGAAGGTGCTTTTGCTCATGGTCAAACTTATGTGGCGCTTAGTAGATGTAAATCTTTGGAAGGCTTAGTGTTGACAAGTAAAATAGATAATGGTCAAATTATTAACGACAGTAATGTGTTATCGTTTAATAAGCAAACTGAAGATAATCAACCAGATGATATAGTTCTTCAACAATCAAAAGCTGAATTTCAGTTGCAATTAATTTTTGAAGTGTTCAATTACTATTCCTTTTTATACCCTATTGGACGAATATTAGACGTTTATTATAAAAACAGGAATAGTATTCAAGGAACTATTGAAAAACCTATAAATACAATTAAAACCTGTGTTACAAACTTTTTAAAAGTAAATAATACCTTTTACGAGCAGCTTAAACTATTGACTAAAGATAATCAAGAACCTGAAAACAATCCGCAACTGCAAAAACGGTTTCAAAAAGCGTTAGCTTATTTTAATTCGGAGTTTAAAACCAATATTAGTGAAGCATTTAAAAATTTTGGTTTTACCACAGACAATAAAACTGTTGAAAAAGACATTGTTAAACATGCAGAAGCGCTTGATGAATTAATTACCACAAAGCAACTTTATTTTAATGGACTTAAAGACGCATTTAACGTAAAGGCTTTTTTAGAGTTAAGAGCTGAGTCTGTTTTTGTAAAAGACAAACCTAAGAAAATCAGAAAATCAATTATTGATAGTACAGAAAACGTTGAACTATTTGAACAACTGAGAACACTTAGAAGCCAAATTGCAGAGGACCAAAATTTAATACATTACCAAATATTCAATCAAAAATCACTGTATGAAATGTGCGAACTATTGCCAACAACCAGCCAGCAATTAAAGCAAATAAATGGCATGGGTAAAGTACGTGTTGAAAAATATGGCGATGCTATTTTAGAGGTTATTATTGATTTTTGTAAGGAAAACGATCTTGAAATCTCCAATGAAATTGTGATTTTTGAAAAACCTAAGAAAAATAAAATAGACACAAAAAGAGTGTCATTAAATTTATTCAAATCTGGAAAATCTGTTCTGGAAATTGCAAAGGAAAGAGACCTAACAACCAATACAATTACAGGTCATTTGGCTAGTTTTATACCTTCAGGAGAAGTAAAAATAACCGATTTGATTTCTGAAGAAAACTATAAAGAGCTCAAAAAAATCATACCTAAAAAAGAATTCGAAAGCCTAACCGATTTAAAAAATCAATTGGACGACAAATATTCATATAGTGATTTAAAATTAGTGCTTACAGAATTAACGCAATAAGCTTCAGCCCTTAATAATTCCTCTAGAAATAACAATTTTTTGAATTTCGCTTGTGCCTTCGTAAATCTGAGTGATTTTTGCATCACGCATTAAACGCTCTACATGATATTCTTTTACAAAACCATTTCCACCATGAATTTGCACAGCTTCAACAGTATGGGTCATTGCAACTTGTGAAGCATAAAGTTTAGCCATTGCACTGGACATATCGTAATTGTTTCCTTGATCTTTGTCCCAAGCTGCTTTCATAACCAACATTCTCGCTGCTTCTATTTCAGTTGCCATATCGGCTAATTTAAAAGCGATAGCTTGATGGTTGCATATTTCGGTGCCAAAAGCTTTACGTTCTTTACTATATTTTAAAGCTAATTCGTAAGCGCCAGATGCAATGCCTAAGGCTTGAGATGCTATACCAATTCTACCTCCAGACAAGGTTTTCATAGCAAATTTAAATCCAAAACCATCTTCGCCAATTCGGTTTTCTTTTGGTACTTTCACATCATTAAATTGAAGCGTATGCGTGTCGCTTCCTCTAATTCCCAACTTATCTTCTTTTGGTCCAATATCAAATCCTTCCATACCTTTTTCAACAATGAAGGCATTGATGCCTCTATGGCCTTTTTCTCTATCAGTTTGAGCTATTACTAAATAAACATCTGCTCTTCCGCCATTGGTAATCCAATTTTTTGTACCATTTAAAATATAATGATCGCCATTATCGATTGCTGTAGTTTTTTGTGAAGTTGCATCACTTCCAGCTTCAGGCTCGCTTAAACAAAACGCACCAACAAATTCGCCAGTAGCTAATTTTGTTAAGTATTTTTGTTTTTGCTCTTCGTTACCATAAGCTTCCAATCCATAACAAACCAATGAATTATTTACAGAAACAATTACAGAAGCAGATGCATCAACTTTGGATAATTCTTCCATAATCAGCACATAAGAAATAGCATCCATTCCACTTCCTCCATATTTCGGGTCAACCATGATGCCTAAAAAACCTAGCTCTCCCATTTTTCTTACTAATTCATTTGGAAATTGCTGTTTTTCGTCACGTTCTATAACACCTGGAAGTAATTCAGTTTGTGCAAAATCTCTTGCTGCATCACGAACCATTAAATGTTCTTCGGTAAGGCTAAAATTCATTATTGTTTAGTATTGCTTAATTGATAAAAAATGTACGCAAAGATACTGCTTTATTGTTTTTTTTTCAATTTGAATACATATTTTTACATTATATGTTAAAATCTAAATATTATGTTATTGGTGTAATGTCTGGAACCTCTCTTGATGGGTTGGATTTTGCTTATGTTGAATTTAATTTTAATGGCTCATGGTCTTTCAATATTATTAAAGCTGAAACCTTAGATTATACTGAAGAATGGAAAAACATACTTAAAAACTTAGTTTCAAATCCATTAGAAGAATTGCACAAGATTGACAAAAATTACACATCATATCTTGGGTACAATATTAATAAATTTATAAAGCGGAATAATATTTTAGAGTTAGATGCAGTATGTTCTCATGGTCATACAGCACTACATCAACCTGAAAAGGGATTGACATATCAAATTGGCAACCAAAAACAGCTTAGTAAGTTAATTGGAAAAACCGTTGTTTGTAATTTTAGGGTACAAGATGTTGAACTTGGTGGCCAAGGAGCGCCTTTAGTGCCAATTGGTGATAAGCTCTTATTTTCAAAATATGATTATTGTATAAACCTTGGAGGCTTTGCAAATATTTCAACTGACATTGATAAAAAAAGAATAGCTTACGATATTTGCCCTGTAAATATTGTGTTGAATGATTATGCTTCTAAACTAGGATTTGATTATGACTGCAATGGAGATATAGCTGCATCAGGAAACATAAATGAAGCTTTACTTTCAAAGTTGAATAACTTGGAGTTTTATAAGTTAAATCCTCCTAAAAGTTTGGGGTTAGAATGGGTAAGGGAAACCATATTTCCTTTAATAAAAGAATACAATTTAAAAATTGAAGATATTTTAAGAACTTTTGTAGAGCATGTTGCATATCAAATAACAAGAGAAATAAATACATCTAGAAATACTTCGGTGCTTATAACAGGAGGTGGCGTTTATAATTTATTTCTTATGGATAGAATAAAAGCACTAACAGACAATACTATTATAGTTCCTTCTAAGAAAATTATTGAATACAAAGAAGCCTTGATTTTTGGTTTATTAGGAGTGTTAAAACTTAGAAATGAGAACAATTGCTTAAGCAGCGTTACAGGAGCTAGTAAAAATCACAGCTCTGGAAATATATTTCACTCTTAAATTTAGTTATATTTAACATTCAGATATCTTTAGTTTTTTATATTTGTTTATTCACATCTGCTAACCAATTTTAATGAAAGAATTACTTCAGAAGTACGAAAATAAAGAACCCGAAATAGTGTTTAATTGGAAAGACCCTGAGACAGAAGCAGAAGGTTGGACAGTAATAAACTCATTGCGAGGAGGAGCAGCAGGAGGAGGCACCAGAATGCGAAAAGGGCTCGATATGAACGAAGTTTTGTCGTTGGCAAAAACCATGGAAATTAAGTTTACCGTTTCTGGGCCAGCAATAGGTGGTGCAAAATCAGGCATTAATTTTGATCCAAAAGATCCACGCAAAAAAGGTGTTTTAGAACGTTGGTACAAAGCTGTTTCACCTTTATTGAAAAGCTATTATGGAACAGGAGGTGATTTGAATGTAGATGAAATTCATGAAGTCATACCAATAACTGAAGAGTCAGGTGTATGGCATCCTCAAGAAGGGGTTTTTAATGGACATTTTAAACCAACAGAAGCAGACAAAATAAATCGTATTGGGCAACTGCGTCAAGGCGTTATAAAAGTGATTGAAAATCAGGGTTATTCTCCAGATGTTTCTAGAAAGTTTACAGTAGCTGATATGATTACTGGCTTTGGTGTTGCTGAGGCTGTAAAACATTACTATAATATATATGGAGGTAATGTTATTGGTAAGCGAGCAGTTGTTCAGGGATTTGGAAATGTTGGTGCCGCTGCAGCCTTTTATTTAGCACAAATGGGAGCTAAAGTTGTAGGAATTATAGATGCTGTTGGAGGATTAATTAATGAAGATGGATTTACTTTTGAAGAAATTACAAACTTATTTCTCGAAAAAACTGGAAATACACTTGAAAGTGATAATTTAATTCCTTTTGACGAGATCAATCAAAAAATATGGTCGTTACAAACTGAAATATTTGCGCCATGTGCAGCCTCAAGATTAATAACAAAAAATCAAATTGACAGCATGATAGAAAGTGGTTTAGAGGTTATTTCTTGTGGAGCAAACGTACCATTTGCTGATAAAGAGATTTTCTTTGGGCCAATTATGGAATTTACCGATAGTAAAGTAAGCCTAATCCCAGATTTTATTTCAAACTGTGGAATGGCAAGAGTATTTGCCTATTTTATGGAACGACGTGTTGAAATGACTGATGAAGCTATTTTTGAAGACACCTCTAATACTATAAAATCTGCAATTCAAAATATATATAACAATAACCATCATAAAACCGAATTAAGTAAAACCGCTTTCACTTTAGCATTAAGTGAGCTTGTATAATTTTAAAACTAACCAAACATGGAAGCAGCAATCATTATTGTATTTGTAGTAGGCTATTTGGCCATAACATTAGAGCATAATTTAAAAATAGACAAACTTATTCCAGCATTGGTCATGATGGCCATAAGCTGGGCGCTTATTTCTTTAGGAATAGATGCGTTTCCTGAATGGTTTGATTCAGCCAACCATGGACTAGTTGAAGGCTATGCGTCAATGGGTCATGAAAATAGGATGCATTTAATGGAAGAAACTTTATTGCATCATTTAGGGAAAACAGCTGAGATTTTAGTGTTCTTATTAGGTGCTATGACCATTGTTGAAATCATTGATTACTTTGATGGTTTCTCTACCATAAAAAGTTTTATTAAAACTAAGAAGAAAACAAAAATCCTTTGGATATTCTCGATTTTAGCATTCATTCTTTCTGCAATTATTGACAATTTAACAGCTACAATTGTACTGATATCAATTCTGCAAAAAATAGTAAAAGAAAGAGAAATTCGCTTATGGTATGCTGGTTTAATAATCATTGCAGCTAATGCTGGAGGCGCTTGGTCACCAATCGGTGATGTAACAACAACCATGCTTTGGATTGGCAACAAAGTAAGTACAGGGCATTTAATAGGTTACCTATTATTACCATCGTTTGTTTGTATGGCGTTACCAACATTTATCGCTTCTTTCTTACCTGTATTTAAAGGTCATCTGGAAGTTGATGAAAGTGACAACGATGTTGCAAAAAGCAAGTTTAGCTCAACCATGTTGTTTTTAGGATTGTCTGCTATTGTATCTGTACCAATTTTTAAAGTAGTTACCCATTTGCCGCCTTATGTTGGTATGATGTTGGCATTAGGTGTGGTGGCCATTTTTGCTGAAGTATATAGTAACTCTAAGTTTAGTTTAACGGTTGTTGATAGCGAAGAAAGTGATAGTCATGCACATCATAGCCCTGTTCACCATTCATTATCTAAGATTGAATTGCCAAGTATCCTATTTTTCTTAGGAATATTAATGGCTGTTGCAGCATTAGAGTCTTTAGGAATATTATTTGAATTTGCTTCTTCTTTAAAAGCAAACACACCAATGTTAGGTACTGAATTGCATGGAGAAGGCGTTTCAGATTTAG
>JAUIGO010000072.1 GCA_030429955.1 Bacteroidia bacterium | reverse complement strand
GACGAATCATTTGTGAGTGACAACCAACGCAGCCTTCACGAATATAGATGTCACGACCCTCAAGTTCTAATGGTGTATAAGGCTGAACACTACTTATAGTTGGAATATTAGACTTTACCATAATGGTTGGTACAATTTGCACTATACCACCAATTAAAATAGCTATAGTTGCATAAATGGTTAATTTTATAGGTTTACGCTCTAACCAAGTATGCCATCCTTCGCCAGCAACTCTTCTTTTTGAAACGTTTTGTAACGCTGGAGCTTCTGCTAATTCATCTGTTACTGCACTACCTTTTCTTATAGTTACAATTACGTTATAAACCATGATAAGCATTCCTGTGATAAAGAGTGTGCCTCCAATTGCACGCATCCAGTACATTGGCATGATTTCAGAAACTGTTTCTAAGAAGTTACCATATACTAAAGTTCCATCAGGATTAAATTGTTTCCACATACTTGCTTGAGTAAATCCTGCAACATACAATGGTAATGCATACATGATGATTCCTAAGGTTCCTACCCAAAAATGCAAATTAGCCAATCCTATTGAATGCAATTTAGTTTTAAATAACCTTGGGATTAAATAATATATCATACCAAACGTTAGGAAACCGTTCCATGCCAAAGCGCCAACGTGAACGTGGGCAATAATCCAATCGGTAAAGTGACCAATTGCGTTTACGTTTTTAAGTGATAGCATTGGGCCTTCAAAGGTAGCCATTCCGTATCCTGTTATAGCTACAACCATGAATTTTAAAACAGGATCAGTACGTACTTTGTCCCAAGCACCTCTTAGTGTTAACAATCCATTTATCATTCCTCCCCAAGAAGGCATTAGTAGCATTACTGAAAAAGCAACACCTAAGTTTTGTGCCCAACTAGGCAGTGCAGTGTATAATAAATGGTGAGGTCCTGCCCAAATGTATATAAATATCAATGACCAGAAGTGAACAATAGAAAGCCTATAGGAATAAACAGGTCTATTGGCAGCTTTAGGCACAAAGTAATACATCAAACCTAAAAATGGTGTTGTTAAGAAAAATGCAACCGCATTATGTCCATACCACCATTGCACCAAAGCATCTTGTACACCAGCATAAACCGAGTAACTCTTCATTGCACTTACTGGTAGTTCCAAACTATTAAAAATATGCAGTACTGCAACTGTTACAAATGTTGCTATGTAAAACCAGAGCGCTACGTAAAGATGTCGCTGTCTGCGTTTTAAAATAGTTCCGATTAAGTTCCATCCAAAAACAACCCAAACAATTGCGATGGCAATATCAAAAGGCCATTCAAGTTCGGCATATTCTTTTGAGGTTGTATAACCTAGCGGTAAGGTAATGGCTGCGCCAACAATAATAAGTTGCCAACCCCAAAAATTGATTTTGCTCAATAAGTCACTAAACATCCTAGCTTTAAGTAATCGTTGCGATGAATAGTAAACACCTGCAAAAATGGCGTTTCCTACAAAGGCAAAAATAACAGCATTGGTATGCAAAGGTCTTAATCTACCAAAGCTTAACCATGAAATCCCGTCGGTTAGGTTTGGGAACAAAAACATAAATGCAAGTATTAGTCCTACTAACATACCTACAACTCCCCAAAGCATGGTTGCATAGAGGAAATTTTTAACGATTTTGTTATCGTAATGAAACTGTTGTACTTCCATAATAATTAATTAGTCTTTTTGGTTTTAATAGTTGGTTTGGTTTGCTCTTTTACAAGTTCGTCTTCAAAAAGCATTCTCACAGAAGGTGTATAGCTGTCATCAAACTGTCCTTTTTTTACTGCATAAATAAATGCTACAAAGAAAACAATAGCAACAACGATGCTGATACTTAATAATATATATATAACACTCATACCTGTTTGAAGTTATGGTTCAAAATTACATTTGAACCGTTTTATAAAACATGATTTTTGTCATGTTTGTTTATTTGTAATCATTCTAATTTCTTTCCTAAAAGATTCGTGGCAATGGTTGTAAATACAACAATGCTAATAGAACTTAAAGGCATTAATATAGCGGCAATAACTGGTGCTAATTGGCCTGTAACTGCAAAATAAAGCCCTATGATGTTGTAAATAAAAGACAACACAAAACTCCATTTAATAATTTTTATAGAACTTTTGGACGCTTTTATAAATTTATGCAATTGGTTAAATTTTGTAGCGTCTAAAATGGCATCACATGCAGGTGAGAACACATTGACGTTTTCGGATATGGCAATTCCAACATTGCTTTGTGCCAACGCTCCAGCATCATTTAAACCATCACCAATCATGAGAATTTTTGCTCCTTCTGTTTGGTGATATTTAATATACTCTAATTTATCGTCTGGTTTTTGGTTAAAAATCAATTTTGTCTTAGTTGGTAACAGCTTTTTTAAATTAGACAATTCACCTTCATTATCTCCCGACAATATAACTAAATCATAATGCTTTTTCAAATTATTAAAGAGTTTTGATAATCCTTTTCTATAACTGTTATAAAAGGTGAATTTTCCTTTATACATATTATTTGTACTGATATGAACTGCTGTATTTAATGTAGAAATATCTGTTGAACCAACAAAAGGAGCTGAACCAATTTTAATATTGTTGTTGTTATGCGAGGCTTCAATACCTTTTCCTAAATGTTCTTCAAAATGATTTAGAGTGATGATGTTGTGTTCATCTAGAATATCATATAAGGCTCTGCTTAATGGATGATTGGAGCCTCGTAATGTGTTTTTTAGTAGGGTTTCTTCTGCATTTGAAAGAGTTAAGCCTTCATAAGTAGCAGTACTTTTTTTGTTGGATGTTATGGTTCCGGTTTTATCAAAAATAATAGTGTTGATAGCTGCCAATTGCTCTATCACAGATGCATTTTTTACATAGAACTTCAATTTTCCGAAGATACGAAGTAAATTTCCAAAGGTAAAAGGAGCTGAGAGTGCAATAGCGCATGGACAAGCAATAATTAATACTGCTGTAAATACATTCATGGCTTTTGTTGCATCTGCAAACAGCCAATAAATTGTTGCTATTATTGCAATGCTTAAGACAGCAATAGTAAAGCGTTTGCTTATGGCATTGGTCAATGTTGTAAAACCATCTTCTTTGTTTTTGCTAAATATATCATTGCTCCACAATTGAGTTAGGTAACTTTGCTCTACGGATTTTATAGCTTCCATTTCAATAACTCCAGATGTTTGTTTACCGCCAGCAAAAAGTTTATCTCCAGATTGTTTTTTTACGGTTTCAGATTCTCCAGTTACGAAGCTATAATCTATTTTTGCTTTTCCGTTAATGAGTATGCCATCAACTGGAATTAATTCTTCATTACGAATTAGTAATCTATCACCTTTTTGGACATCATAAACCTGAATGGGCTTTTCTTCACCTTCAAAAATTTTTGTAACAGCAATTGGAAAGTATGATTTATAATCGCGCTCAAATGATAAAAATGAATATGTTTTTTGTTGAAAAAACTTTCCGAGTAATAAAAAGAAAATTAGCCCTGTTAGACTGTCAAAAAAACCTGAACCTAAATCAAATATTATTTCAACGGTGCTCCTAATGAACAGCACAGCAATACCTAGTGCAATAGGCACATCAATATTCAATAACTTGGAGCGTAAGCCTTTGTAAGCCGAAGTAAAATAATCTTGTCCTGCATAAAAAACAACAGGCAATGAAAAAGCAAACATAAGCCAACGAAATAGATGCTTGTATTGTTCTAACCAGAATTCACCGACTTCAAAATATTCTGGAAAAGACAGGAACATTACATTTCCAAAAGCAAAACCAGCAATACCAAGTTTGTAAATAAGGCTTCGGTTAATATGCTCTTTTCCTGTTTTGAAATCATCAAGTGAAATATAAGGTTCATAACCAATTGAGCTTAACAATAAAACTGTTTCTTTAAGCGAATGGGTTTGGGTATTGTAGGTTACACGAACTGTTTTTTTTCCAAAATTAACTTGAGATGATGATATTTCAGGATTTAATTTATTGAGATTTTCTAAAATCCAAATACATGAACTGCAATGAATATGCGGTATATATAGGGTTGCGATTTGTGTTTTTCCATCATTAAACTCTGTAAGTTTTTCAATAATGTTTTCTTGAGACAGAAAATCATACTTGCCTTCAATATCTTTTGGTATGGCGCCAGGAGATGTTTGTAAATCGTAATAGCAGGTTAAATCACTTTCAGAGAATATCTCGTAAACAGTTTTGCAACCATTGCAACAAAATGATTTATTATCGAATTTGATAATTGAAGTCTTACAATCATCACCACAATGGAAACAAGAAGCCTTGTCCATAAATTGCTCTTTTTATACCTAGTGCAAAATTAATAAATCAAGCAGATTTAAATATGATATTTGTCATGTTTTCACTAATTTTACAACCTACAAAAAACAGGTATGAGTAAATGTGAACAATGTATCATTCGTCAATTTAATTCTTTAAAGTCTTTGACCAAGGATGAACTAATTAGGATTTCTGGATGTAAAACTACCAAGATTATTAAAAAAGGAGAAGTGATTTTTGATGAAGGCGATAAGCTTAATGGTGTTTTCTGCATAAAAGATGGTATCTGCAAATTATCTAAGTTAAGTGAAAACGGTAAGGATCAGATAGTGAAATTGGTTGTAAAAGGTGAATTGCTTGGTCAACGATCATTAATTTCAGATGAAAGAGCCAATTTGCAAGCAACAGCATTGAATGATATGGAAGTTTGTTTTATTCCCAGGGAAGAGATTGTGAATGATTTACAAAAAAACCCTTCATTTACATTTGATGTTTTACAGCAAATGGCACAAGATTTAAAAGAAGCTGATGATGTCATAGTCAATATGGCACAAAAATCTGTAAGACAACGTATGGCTGAGGTTTTGATAAACATACATAAGAGTTTTGGCACTAATCCTGATGGCACTTTAAGTGTTTTATTATCTCGTGAAGATTTTGCTAGTTTGGTTGGTACAGCTACAGAATCTGCAATTCGTGTATTATCTCAGTTTAAAAAAGAAGGATTGATATCTACAGTTGGCAAACAAATTAAAATTGAGGATCTAGAAGAGCTCAGTCGTATAGAATAAAAAAAAGCGCTCATTGAGCGCTTTTTTTAAACCAAAAACTTAGTTCATTTTAAAAGTTTTGATTTCCTTAAAAGGTGAAAGGTTTAAACCTTCCATTTTGTTTTTATAAGGATTCCATTCATCAGTAAAGAATGTATTTGTTTTATCTAAAGCATTGCTTAATTCATCTTTTGCATGTTGAATAAGTGTAGTCTCAGTTGAGGTAATTCCGTTTTGTCTAGAACCAACATAACGTCTTGCTTGCCCTAATCGTTGCATAACTGTAACTTCAGGATTTCTTGTAATACCTTGGCGCTCATCAATACTTCCTAAATACATTGAGATAATCTCTTCAATTTTCTTAGCAATGTCTTTAGATGCTTTAATATTGTCTTTATTTGCATCCTTATCTAGTTTTGCTAATGTTTTAGAATATTCTTCAGCAATTGTCTTACTTTCAACCAATTGTTTTACTGCATCAGCAGCAGTTTGTTGCATGTCTTCTAATTGTTTCGAAGTAGCATATACTTCATTTGTGTTTTGGGATGATACGTTTAGCCTTGGGTCATCTTTTACAGTAATCATTTTTTCAGATGTTTGGTCGCCAAAACTCATGACTACTTTATAAGTTCCTGGTTTAACACTAACACCTCCTGGCTCGCCAGTACGTTGTCTAAGACTTCGTGAAGGTCTATCTGTACCTTTTTCGTCCATTCTCCATGTCCATTTATAAACGCCACTTTCTTTAGGTGCTTTTTGTCCTAAAGTTCTAATAAGTCTGTTGCCATCATAAATATTCATGTGAATAGAATCCCATTTTACTTTTGTTGCAGAAGCTTCGCTACTTTTATCATCTTTTTCTTTCTCGTCTTTCATTCCATTTTCTTTCTTTTCGTCAATTTTAACGTAATATGAAAGTTGAGCGCCACCACTTCTGTTTTCGCCATTAAACATAGCGTCTGCACCAAAACGGCTTCCTGTTGGTTGTTGGTAAGCTGCTTGATAAGCAGTTGGAGGGTTAAATAATGTTAGTTTAGAATTAATTACTCCAGTGTTTTTAGACATTTCACGTAAGGGTCTAATATCATCTAAAACCCAAGCTGCGCGACCAAATGTACCAATAACTAAATCGTGCTCACGAGGATGAATGACCAAGTCTTTTACAGATACTGTTGGAAACCCGTTGGTCCACTTAGTCCATTTGTTTCCTGCATCGATAGAAATATAAAGACCATCATCAGTGCCTAAAAACAAGAGGTTTGGTTCTTCTAAATCTTCAAGAATAGCCAAAGTATAACTTTTTACATCTGTACCATCAACTATTCTAGTCCATGTTTTTCCGTAATCTTTTGTTCTATAAACGTAAGGTGTATAGTTGAATCTTCTATAATCATTTGCTACTAATAGTGCTTCTCCTTTATTCTTGTTAGACGCCTTTATTTGTGGTATCCAGCTTCCTGTTGGTAAGCCTTTTATGTTTTTTGATACGTCTGTCCAAGTTTGCCCACCATTTTGTGTGAAATGTACACGACCATCATCAGTACCAACCCAAAGCATGTCTTTTTCAACAGGAGAAGGCTCTATCACAAGTATCGTTGTGTGATTTTCTGCTCCTGTAGCATCCATAGTTAATCCACCACTTTCACTTTGTTTTTGTTTCTCAGGATCGTTGGTTGTTAAGTCTGGTGATATGACTTTCCATGTATCACCTTTATCAGTTGATTTGTGAACAAATTGACTTCCGAAGTAAACCGTACTATTATCAAAAGGATCAATATTAATTGCTGAGTTCCAGTTAAATCGAAGTTCAACTTTTGGGTCTGGATGGGTAGGTTGTACACCATAATTGTTTCCAGTTTCCCAGTCATAACGTTGTACAGAGCCTTGTTGGCTCATGGTCCATCCATAACGAGAATCATCTCTATCTGGAACTACATCAAAACCGTCGCCAAAACTTATTTCTTGCCAATAGCTGTTTCTGATACCTTGAGCTCTCCAAACATAAGCTGGACCTCTCCAAGAACCATTATCTTGCATGCCTCCATATACGTTGTAAGGGAAATCATTATCAACATTGATATGATAGAATTGTGCCACTGGTATGTTACCAATGAATCGCCAGGTTTTTCCACCATCTTTTGTGATATTCATACCACCATCGTTTCCATCCATCATGAATTGACCATTTTCTGGATGAATCCACCAAGCATGATGATCAGGATGTACTCCATTATCAACACCATAAGCAGGCATTAGCTCCGTAAAACTCTTGCCTCCATCTTCACTAACATTAATGTAAGTGAACACTGAAAATAAACGATTTTCGTTTTCTGAATCTACGTGAATCTCTCCATAATAAAAGGGTCTGTTTCCTATTTGATTCATATCATCATTGACCATTCTCCATTTAAATCCACCATCAGTGCTTTTGTAAAGAGCATTCTTTTTGGCTTCAACCAAGGCATAAACAATATTAGGTTTGCTCGGAGCAATTGCTACACCAACACGACCTAGAATTCCTTTAGGGAAACCATCTTCTTCAGTAACTTTAGTCCATGTTTCTCCACCATCATGAGTAATGTGTACACCTGAGCCTTCACCACCCGAGTTAAAAAACCAAGGGTCACGTTTGTGTTCCCACATAGCAGCAATTAATTTATTAGGGTTTGTTGGATCCATAATTAAGTCTGCTGCTCCTGTTTTATTGTTAGCAAACAATATATTTTTCCATGTTTTTCCACCATCAGTTGTTTTATAAACACCGCGTTCTGGATGCTCTCCCCAAGGTGAACCAATAGCAGCAGCATAAACTACATCAGGATTTGTAGGATCTACAATAACACGATGAATATGTCGTGTTTTTTCCAGCCCCATTGATTTCCAAGTTTTTCCAGCGTCAAGGGATTTGTAAATGCCATAGCCACCATTTAAACTGTTTCTTGGGTTACCTTCTCCAGTTCCAACCCAAATAACACTCGGATTAGATTGTTGAATGGCTATGGAACCAATAGAAGCAGTGACTTCATTATCAAAAATAGGTTCCCATTTAATGCCGCCAGAAGTAGATTTCCATAGTCCACCAGAAGCAGTACCAACGTACATAATATCTGGATTGCTATGAACGGCATCAATAGCTGTAACACGGCCAGACATACCACCAGGACCAATGTTTCGTGGTTTCATATTTTTCACTAAATCCATTGAGAATTCTTGTGCGGAAAGTATAGTAATGCAAAATAGCATCACTAAGGACATGAGTTTTTTCATTATAATATTCGGTTAGTTAAATAAAGTTTTAAAGTTAGCGAAAAGGTGCAATATATTTCTTAATGCATTGTTAATGCTTTATTGTTTTAATTTTTTTAATTGTTTTGGTTTTAACCAAAGCATAAACCCACTAAATGACAGAAACATTAGTCCTAGTGAGGTTGCTGTTGAGTAGAATAGTTTGATAGGTGTAGATTGATTTTTAAACAGAAAATCTAAAATTGAACCATCATGAATCATTTCGATAAGGTCTGCAGTCCTTTGTTTTTCAGAAACTATTTCACCAGAATAGCAGTCTACTTGTAATTCTGTAAAATGGTTTTCAAAACGTACTTTGGCAATACCTTTGTCAGGTCTGTAGTCAATTCTGTTGATTTCAGGTGATAGGTTTAGGCTTTCTATATGTTTGACAGCGTTATTTTTGATGACATCTAAAGAGATCAATGTCCTGTTATTGGCAACTGACTCTTGTGATTTAGGCTTAAACTGTAATTGGTCTTTCCAGGTGATGAGTAATCCAGTTGCTCCAACCAGAAACATAAAAAACACAAGCGGAATCGCTATTAATCGATGGAGTTTTCTGTACCATCTGGATTGCTTGGCTAATGCTTTAGTTTTTGTCCTCAAATGAATGTTTTGAACTGCCGAAAATAATGAAATCAGATCATAAATTTTCTTAAAGGGTTGTTAACTATTGTCGAGTTTTGATATCCTGTTCACAATACTGAATTATTTTTTCAATTCTATCTTGTCTTGTAGCTTCACGCTTTGCTTGTTTTAGCCAATATAGATAAGATTTTTGGTAGCCATTAGCAAAGTTTTTGTAATTGTCAAAAGCAACTAAATTGTTTTTGAAAGCTTGCTGTAAATCATTTGGAACTATCAAATTTTCAACATCATCAAGGAAACTCCACATACCATTTTCTTTTGCCATTTCAATTTTTCTATAACCGTTTTCATGAATTAAACCACTTTCTTCAAGCTCAATGATGTAACTTTTGTTTAAAGCACTCCAAACACTTTTTGGGTTTCTTGGGCAGAAATATTGACGTCGTTTGCCATTGCCTAAACTTTTTACTGTTGAGTCTATCCAACCAAAACAAAGAGCCACTTTTACAGCTTCTTCCCAACGCATTGTTGGTTTGTTCAATTCTAATTTGTAGAATATGAGATAGACACCATTAACTTCATTGTGGTTTTGCAATAACCAATCGTACCATTCAACATCTCTTGGGAAATATAGTTCTGGATAATCCACAAACGCTAAAGTTTTTTAGAATAGACTAAGAAATTTGGGTCAACTTTTATAGCATCACTTTTAATACTCATGGTTTGCCAATTTGCTTTTGGGTATAACCATTTTACGTTTTCATCAATTTCAATAAGAATTGGCATATCAAAATTTTCAATGATTTGAGTGTAGCGATAGTTAAGCTTATTATTTTTTATTTCATATTCCAGAGTAGGAATACGTACATCTCGTAAATATTGATTGAAAAACTCCGTTAAATCGATACCAGATTCTTTGCTTAAATAATCTTCAATTTGCTTGGTGGTAACGGTTTGATGGTAAAACGTTTTATTTAAACCACGTAATATTTTGCGCCATTTTTCATCATCTTCAATGAGCTGTCTCAAAGTATGTAGCATATAAGCGCCTTTGTTGTACATATCACTTGAGCCTTCTTTGTTTACATTGTAATGACCAATAATTGGTTTGTCATTTGATATGGCTTTTCCTTTTCCAACTGCATATTCATCACCTGCTTTTTTACTGTAATGAAACTCCAAATATAAGCTCTCTATATAAGCCGTAAATCCTTCATGAATCCACATATCAGCAATATCCTTATACGTAATGTTGTTGGCAAACCATTCGTGTCCAGCTTCATGGATAATGATGAAATCAAATTTGAGTCCCCATCCAGTTCGAGATAAATCCATTCCTAAATAGCCTTTTTTGTACTTGTTTCCATACGTTATTGAACTTTGATGTTCCATACCTAAATAAGGCACTTCAACTAATTTAAAGCCATCTTCATAAAATGGATAAGGGCCAAGCCAATACTCAAAGGCTTCCATCATTTTTGGGGTGTCTTGAAAATGTATTTTGGCTTTTTCCAGATTATCGCGAAGTACATAATAATCTAAATCCAAAGGGCCTTTTTCACCTTTAAAACTTTCAGAAAAATGCACATAATCTCCAATGTTGACATTAACGCCATAGTTGTTTATTGGATTGTTTACAAACCAATGTGATGTTACTGTATTGTCATTGTGTTCTTCAATTTTGCGTAAGCGTCCATTAGAAATATTTGTAAGTCCTTTAGGAATGTTTACACTAATGAGCATACTATCTACTTCATCATACATGTGGTCTTTATTTGGCCACCAAACACTGGCTCCTAGACCTTGACATGATGTTGCCACAAAATGATTGCCATTCTCGTCTTTTTCCCATGAGAAACCTCCATCCCAAGGAGCATTATTTGCTTCCTTTGGATGACCTTCATAATGCACATCGATACTATTGATATCTCCAATAGTTTGTGATTCAGAAAGTGTTATAAAATGTGCATTGCCATCGTGTTTTACTTTTAATTCCTTATCATTTTGAGTCACTTTAGTAATCTTTAAAGGCGCTTGTAAATCTATTTGCATGACAGATTGATTTTTCAACACTTTATATTGAATGGTGTTTTTTCCTGAAATGAATTTTTCATCTGGGTTTACCTTGATATCTAAATGATAGTAGGTTAAATCCCACCATTCTCTTTCTGGTGTTATGGTGCCTCTTAATGTATCTTGCCTTGTGAAATTTTCTTTAGCTTGAAGTAAACCTTGTGCATGAATAGTGCTTAATGGCTCAGTAAACAGTACAAAAAATGCGATATAAAAAAATTTATTCATAATGATTATCTAAATGTTTTATTCGGAAAAACAACCATACTTTCATAACCATCTTTACCAACAGAGGCAACTCCGAAGAAGAAGTTATCAATAACAATGCCTTCTAAAACGTCACCAACAAATCTACTATTGTCCCAAGTTGGAGAAGTTGTATCTCTCCAGTAGATTTTGTAGCCAATAGCACCATCTACTTTATCCCATTTAAATCTCACAGAAGGTTCAACAATGCCACCAATTCTCAAATTTTGAGGTGGAGGAGGAGCACTTGCCAAACTGGCCAAGTTAATCGCATTAACAGCAGTTAATTTTTTAGCGTAAGGAAAATTCACATGTTCAAATGTATCTCCATAGTTAATGCCATGTTCGGTTCTAATATCTTGATGTTGTTGTGTATAATTTTCATGAGCT
>JAUIGO010000010.1 GCA_030429955.1 Bacteroidia bacterium | reverse complement strand
CTTTTGGAGCATCAGAACCTTCAGATTTAGCAGTTTTTTCTGCTTTTCTTTCAGCTAAACCACCTGCAATTGCATCAGTTACATGTGATAAAATTTTATCAATTGATTTTGAAGCATCATCATTTGCTGGGATTACATAATCAACTTGACGTGGATCAGAGTTGGTGTCAACCATTGCAAAGATAGGAATGTTTAATTTTTGTGCTTCTTTAATAGCGATATGTTCACGCTTAATATCAACTACAAATAATGCTCCTGGAAGACGAGTCATATCTGAAATAGAACCTAAGTTCTTTTCTAATTTTGCTCTTAAACGATCTACTTGTAAACGTTCTTTCTTTGAAAGAGTATTAAATGTTCCATCTTTTTTCATTCTATCAATTGAAGCCATTTTCTTAACAGCTTTTCTAATAGTTACAAAGTTGGTTAACATTCCGCCTGGCCATCTTTCAGTGATGTAAGGCATGTTTACGTTTCCTGCTTTTTCAGAAACAATATCTTTTGCTTGTTTTTTGGTAGCAACGAATAATATTTTTCTACCTGATGCTGCTATTTTTGCTAAAGCTTGAGAAGCTTCGTCTAATTTTGCAGCTGTTTTATACAGATTGATAATGTGAATTCCATTACGCTCCATATAGATGTAAGGAGCCATGTTTGGATCCCATTTTCTGGTAAGATGTCCAAAGTGAACACCACCATCTAGTAAGTCTTTTACTTCTACTTTTGCCATTTTGTAATAGTTTACGTTCTGTTGAATTAGCAATGATTAAGTGGTCATTTTTAAAATCGCCTTAACCATTTAGATGCTAAACTAAATCGTGACTTTCAATTTTTATCGAGACGTCATCGACAACAATAACTGGGTTAAATCTTTATACTGAACTTGTTTCAGTATTTTTTTAATTGAACTTGACTTGTGTAACTGATATACAGATCCTCCATCAAGTTGAGGATTTTAACGTTTAGAGAACTGGAATTTCTTACGCGCTTTCTTCTGTCCGAATTTCTTACGCTCAACCATTCTTGGGTCTCTTGTTAATAATCCTTCAGGCTTTAAAATACCTCTGTTTTCTGCATTTAATTCGCACATAGCACGAGATAACGCTAAACGTATAGCTTCTGCCTGACCTGTAGAACCACCTCCAAATACATTTACTTTTATGTCAAAGTTTCCTTCGTTGTCAGTCATTGCCAACGGTTGATTTACTTTGTACTGTAAAGTAGCTGTAGGGAAATAAGTGTTTACATCTTTTTTGTTTACTGTGATGTTTCCTTTTCCTTCTGAAACATAAACACGAGCAACAGCCGTTTTTCTACGACCAATTTTGTGAATTACTTCCATCTAGTTAACTTCGTTTAAGTTAATTGCTTTTGGTTTTTGAGCTGCATGAGTATGCTCAGCACCAACAACAACATTTAAATTACGGAATAAATCTGCACCTAATTTATTTTTAGGGAGCATTCCTTTTACTGACTTTTCTACCAATCTTGCTGGATCTTTTCCAAACATTTCTGTAGCAGAAAGCGTTCTCTGACCACCTGGATAACCAGTGTGACGAATGTACGTTTTGTCATTCCACTTGTTTCCAGTTAAGTTGATTTTTTCAGCATTGATAATAATAACATTATCTCCGCAATCAACGTGTGGTGTAAAGTTAGGCTTGTGCTTACCTCTTAAAAGTATCGCTACTTTTGAAGCTAAACGACCTAATGTCTGCCCTTCAGCATCAACCAAAACCCACTCTTTATTAACAGTAGCTTTGTTTGCTGAAATCGTTTTGTAGCTTAATGTGTCCACACTAAATTATTTTTCTAAATTAAACATTCCTCTCTCAAAAAGAGTTTGCAAATTTACAATTATATATTTGATTAGCAAACTATAGGCTTACTTTATTTTATCACTTGTTCAATGTTTTTTTAAAGCAATAATTTTAATGGTTGGAAACTGTTAATTTCAGTTAATATTTTGCAAAAATATATCGTTAACTGTAACATTAATAATAGTTTTAGACCTTTAACAAGTAAAGTGTTAAAGATTTTGATAGACTAATGTGTTGAAAATTGATACAATTCAATACATATTTTTTAAGATTGGCTACATTTTATTTTTTAATAAATCTATGAGTTATAGATTTGCATTATCAATCAATCAAAAACTATTCAGTTCATGAAACTACGAATCAAATTGTTAGTCATTATCGTATTGACTGCAAATTTCACTTTTGCTCAAAACACCTCAACTAAATATGAAAAACGTATTTATACCACTAAGCCTATAACAGATAAAGAACCACCAACTATTGATGGTGTTTTAGATGAAGACACTTGGAATCTTGTTGAATGGACAACTGATTATATTGAATTTGAACCAGATGTTGGTACTGCACCTACAGAACAAACTAAGATGAAAATTATTTATGATGATAAAAATCTTTATATAGCATTTAAATGTTATCAGGCAGATCCTTCAACTATTGAAAAACGAATGGGAAGACGTGATAGTTTTTCAGGAGATTGGGTTGAAATTAATTTTGACAGTTATAATGACGATAGAACTGCATTTTCTTTTACAGCTTCAGTTTCTGGAGTAAAAGGGGACGAATTTATTTCAGATAATAGCAACTTTGACACAAGCTGGAATCCAATATGGTATTTGGGAACTCAAGTTGATGACGATGGCTGGACAGCGGAAATGAGAATACCATTAAGCCAATTACGATTTGGTAACGAACAGGAACAAGTTTGGGGTTTACAATCTACAAGGCGCTATTTCAATAACGAAGAACGCTCCGTTTGGCAACCAGTTCCAGCAAATCCTCCAGGTTGGGTAAGTGAGTTTGGAGAATTAAGAGGGTTAGTTGGTCTAAAACCACAAAATCAACTTGAGCTACAACCTTATGCCTTAACAAAGCTTGACACTTATGAAGCACAAGCAGGGAATCCTTTCAGAGATGGTAATGAAACAAAATTAACAGGAGGGTTGGATGCTAAAATAGGCATTACTAATGATCTTACATTAGATTTGACAATCAACCCTGATTTTGGGCAAGTGGATGCCGATCCAGGTGCTATTTCATTGGATGATTTTGAGATTTTCTTTCAGGAAAGAAGACCGTTCTTTGTAGAGAACAAAAACGTATTCGATTTTAGAGTTGGAGGTGGAGCTGATAATGTATTTAACTCAAGGCGCATTGGACGTGCACCGCAAGGTTACACAAGTGCAAATGGAGGCCTAGGTGAGTATGAAGATATTCCAAATGCGACTACTATTTTGGGTGCAGCGAAATTTAGCGGTAAAACCAAAAGTGGTTGGGCTATTGGTATTCTTGAAAGTATGACAGCAAAAGAATATGGAGAGGTAAAACTGGACGAACGTCAAGATGTGCTTAACGCTTTGCCAGAAGTTGGAGAAGAACGTGAAGAATTGGTAGAGCCTTTTACAAATTACTTAGTAGCTAGAGCGCAGAAAGATTTTAATGATCGAAACTCTTATGTAGGCGCAATTTTTACATCAACTAATAGAAGTTTAGAAGAGAATGTTAGCTTTTTACACAAAAGTGCATATACAGGAGGATTGGATTTTAGGCATAATTGGAAAAATAGAACTTATTATATAGATGGTAACATAACAATGAGTAATGTTACTGGAAGTAAAGAAGCTATTTTGAGAACACAAACATCCATTGGACACCTATTTCAAAGAGTTGATGCAGGACATGTTGATGTTGATCCAAACAAAACTTCTTTGACTGGAACAGGAGGACGCCTAGAAGTTGGAAAAGGAGGTGGTGGAAATTGGAGATATAATATTGGAGCCAACTGGAAATCACCAGAGCTAGAACTTAACGATCTTGGTTTTTTACGCCAAGCAGATGATATCAGACAATATATAAACTTAAGACGTTTGTTTAATAAACCTACAAATTGGTACAGACAAGCAAATTTTGGTTTTCAATTATCTACTGCATTTGATTTTGAAGGAAATTATAACAGAATTCAATATGAGATTAATGGAAATATCAATTTCAAAAACAATTATTGGACAGACTTTGGTGCAGCACACAAACCTAGAATCTTCATCAATACATTTTTAAGAGGAGGACCACGTTGGAAATTTAATGAAGAAAACTTTTGGTTTTTGTTTGCAGGCACAGATCAGCGTAAAAAATTAAGCTTTAGAGCTGGTCATGTTAATTCTAAAGCTGCTCAAAAGCAATTTGGACTTAATAGATATGAGGTAGGAATGAGATACCAACCTTTAAATTCCTTAAGCTTGTCTCTTGATGTAGAATATGCAGAAAACCCAAACAGAACACAATATGTAACTGATAATGATTTAGAGGGAAATCCGATAATATTTAATGGATCACCAAGATATATTTTAGGTGAAATTGAAAATGATGATTTGAGTGCTACTCTTAGAGTTAATTACAACATCAATCCTAACTTGACAATTCAATATTATGGGCAACCATTTATTTTTAAGGCTAAATACTCAAAATTCAACTATGTAAATAATTCTATAGCTGAAAATATAAACGATCGTGTCACTTGGTATAATAATAACCAAATTGAATTTGATAATGGCATATATTCTGTAGATGAGGATACAGATGGTACAATAGATTATACTTTTGGCAATCCTGACTTTGCCTTTGTACAATTCCGTTCAAACCTAGTGGTTCGTTGGGAATATATTCCTGGATCAGAAATATTTTTAGTTTGGTCTCAAGGTATTAATGGACTTGGAGATGTTAATAATAGTTTTGGAGATATAATTGACAACCAGTTATTTAGTCAGAAACCACAAAACACTTTTTTAATAAAGGCAACCTATCGATTTGTGTTATAAATTTTAATCAATCTTTGACTTAATCTAATTTAAAAGGGATTCTTTTTAAAGCTACATTTCCGTTGCTAATAACCATTAAAACATCTTGTAAAGCCATGATGTTTGTTAAAGGGTTTTTAGGAAGAAGAATCAAATCTGCTTCTTTGCCAACTTCAACTGTACCAGTTTGGTTTTCTACACCTAACAATTCAGCGGCAATTTTTGTAGCAGATTGCAAGGCTTGAAAATTTGTCATCCCTAATCTCACAAAATGCTCAGCCTCTAAGGACACTCGAGTTGTGCTCTCAGCACTATAATCATTATCAGCACCTGTAGCTATTTTTACGCCTAAGGCAATCGCATTTTTAACAGCACTCTCCGCTTCCGGCATCATGAACTTACCTCTTAATTCAAGCGTTGGATTGCTGTATTCGCCTCCAGGGATTTTTAGATCTTCAATGGTTATTAAGGTTGGCACCAAATACACGCCTTTTGCTTTCATTAAAGACAATGTTTCTTTACTCAAATATGTACCATGTTCAATGCTTAAGGCGCCTGCTTCAACCGCAGATCTCGCGCCTTCATCGCCATGTGCATGAACCATCACCTTGAGATTGTGCTTTGCCGCTTCGTCAACTACAACCTTAAGTTGTTCAGTTGTATAAGTTTGTTGCCTTGGGTCGGTCTCAGGTAAGCCAGCACGCTCTGTGCCTCTGGTTTTAATAACATTGGCACCTCTGTCTGCATTTATCTGAACAAGCAGTCTTAGTTCATCATCTGTTCTAACGCCATTGCTTAAAACACTTAACCTAGGATCTGCCAAAATGGTTTCACCCAAATGAGGTGTTACATAAACACCTGCGCTTATAACATCTGGACCTGGAATAACGCCTGTTTTAGATAAATTGGCTAGAGAAACATCTTGATAAGAAGATGTACTTGCTGACCTGACGGTTGTTACACCTGAATTAAGGGCTCTTTCTGCAGCTTTTAAATCACTGATGTGCGTATGTGCATCTATCATTCCAGACATCATATAATAACCAAGGCCATCAATCACAATATAACCTTTAGGGTTTTCACTAAGTTGTTTCCCAACCCATTCTATAATGCCATCTTTTATTTTTATTGAAGAGTTTTCAATGATTTTTTCTGAATTACCATCAAAAATATGCACGTTTTTGATGTATAAATTTTGAGAGCTTACTTTAGTTAATACAAAAAAGAATAGGACAAAGTTAGATAGTTTCATGACAAATATTTTATAAGGTTTTATTAATCTTAATGTGCCTCTAACCAATTATCACCAATATCTAAATCGACATCTAGTGGCACGTCAAGTTTATAGGCATTTTCCATTTCAGATTTCACTAATGTTTTAATAGCTTCCAGTTCTGGTTTGTAAACATCAAACACCAATTCATCATGCACTTGCAAAAGCATTTTGGTTTTGTAATTGCCTTCATTAAGCTTGTTATGAATGTTTATCATTGCAATTTTTATAATATCTGCTGCACTCCCTTGTATAGGTGCATTAACAGCATTTCGTTCAGCCGCTCCACGAACTACTGCATTTCGAGAATTGATATCTTTTAAATAGCGACGACGACCCAAAACGGTCTGGACATAACCATTATCGCGTGCAAAATCTACTTGCTCACTAATAAAATTTCTAAGTTTTGGATAGGTTGCATAATAGGTGTCAATAAGTTCTTTAGCTTCGGTTCTATTTAAATCGGTTTGGTTGCTCAAACCAAAGGCAGATACGCCATAAATAATTCCAAAGTTTACTGTTTTTGCATTGCTACGTTGCTCACGAGTCACTTCGCTTAATGGGACATTAAACACCTTTGAAGCTGTTGAAGCATGAATATCTTCACCTTTTTTAAAGGCTTCAATCATGGTTTCTTCTTGGCTTAAGGCTGCAATAATGCGCAATTCAATTTGAGAATAATCGGCTGCTAATAACGTATAATCTTCATCGCGAGGAATAAAGGCTTTTCTAACTTGTCGTCCACGTTCCGTACGAATAGGAATATTCTGCAAGTTAGGATTGTTACTACTCAAACGTCCTGTTGCAGCAACGGTTTGCATATAGTCAGTATGCACACGTCCAGTGGTTGGTTCTACTTGAGTTGGCAAAGCATCTACATATGTACTTTTTAGTTTAGAAAAACCACGATAGTCTAAAATATGCCTAATAATTTCATGATCTTTAGCTAGATATGACAAAATATCTTCACTAGTTGCATATTGCCCTGTTTTGGTTTTTTTTGGTTTGTCAACCAATTTTAATTTATCAAATAGAATATCGCCAAGTTGCTTAGGAGAGGCAATGTTGAATTCTTCACCAGCAATATCATATATCTTTTTTTCTAAGGATTTGATGTCATTATCTAATTCTACTGATAATGAATTCAGGAATTTTTCATCCAAATTAATGCCTTCCAATTCCATTGATGCTAAAACCCTTAGTAGAGGAATTTCAATCTCATCAAAGAGTTTTTGAGTATTGGCTTCGCCCAATTCTTTTTCAAAATGTTCCTTAAGTTGAAGCGTAATATCGGCATCCTCAACAGCGTATTCGGTTTGTTTGTCTAAAGGAACCTCTCTCATAGAGAGTTGGTTTTTACCTTTTTTCCCAATGAGTTCGGTAATGGAAATTGGTGTATAATTTAAATAAGTTTCTGCCAACACATCCATGTTGTGTCGCATATCTGGATTGATGAGGTAATGTGCCAACATGGTATCAAATAGTTTTCCTTTTACCTCTACATTATATTTTGCAAGGACTTTAATATCGTATTTTAAATTCTGACCAATTTTTTCAATCGATTCGTTTTCAAAAAATGGACGAAGTTGTTCAATAAGTTCTTGTGCTTCATCACGATTTTCAGGAAAAGGCATATAAAACCCTTTACCAACTTCCCAAGAAAAAGCAATACCAACTAACTCAGCAGTAATTGGATTGATTCCTGTGGTTTCAGTATCAAAACAAACAGACGTTTGCTGCATTAAATTTTTAATGAAGAGTTTGGTTGCCATTCCAGGAGCAATACTTTGGTAAAAATGAGAAGTAGTCTCAGCAGTTTTTCTGGTATATTCTGAAACTGTTTCTGTATCTTCTGAAGTATTTGTACCAAACAATGAAAATTGTCCTGCTCCTGCAGCTACTTTTTCTTTTGGAGTGACTTTAACGTCTTCTTTTGATGAGGTTGTTGTTTCAGATGAAGGTGCTGATGCTTCTGCAGAAAAGGTTTTTAAGAAGTTTTCTGTTAGTCTTCTAAATTCTAATTCCTGAAAAATTTCAGTAACTTTTTGAATGTCTGGATGATCCAACTCAAAATCTTTAGCATCAAAGGTTACAGGAACATCAAGCATAATACGAGCCAATTCTTTGGAGAGCATGCCTAGTTCTTTTGCAGCTTCAACTTTCTCTTTCATTTTTCCTTTGAGTTCGTGTGTATTTGCTAAAAGATTTTCCATACTGCCATATTCTTGAATAAACTTCTTAGCTGTTTTCTCACCAACTCCTGGAAGACCAGGAATATTATCACTTGAATCTCCCATCATGCCTAAAAAGTCTATCACTTGTTCAGGACGCTCCACTTCAAATTTCTTTTGAACCTCTGGAATTCCCCAAGTTTCATAACCTCCACCAAATGATTTTGGACGATACATAAAAATATTTTCTGAAACCAATTGAGCAAAATCCTTGTCAGGAGTTACCATATAAGTTTTGTAACCTTCTTTTTCAGCTTGCTTAGAAAGTGTTCCAATAACGTCATCAGCTTCGTAGCCATCCTTTACCATAATAGGAATATGCATGGCTTTTAAGATGTCTTGAATATATGGTACTGCAATTTTTATAGCTTCAGGTGTTTCATCTCTATTAGCTTTATAGGCCTCAAACATTTCAACCCTGTCTACACTTCCGCCTTTATCAAAACAAACAGCTAAATGATCTGGTCGTTCTCTTTTTATAACATCTAAAAGCGAGTTCATAAATCCCATGATTGCTGAGGTATCAACACCTTTTGAATTGATTCTTGGGTTTTTTATAAAAGCATAATAACCACGAAAAATTAAAGCATAAGCATCGACTAAGAAGAGACGTTTTTGTTCTGACATTGAATTTGTTTTTTGAAGATTATAAAACTACAAAAACTTCTGCTTTCATGGATGTTATTTGGATTGCAATTTGTAATTTTCGCCACTAAATAATTTTAAATGAATAACTTCTCGATTGCCATTCATGGAGGTGCAGGAACCTTAGTGAAAGGATTAATGACTGCTGAGTTAGAAGCTGAATATAAATTAGCTTTAAAAATAGCTAGAGATAAAGGATATGAAGTCCTTGAAAGTGGTGGTTCGGCCTTAGATGCTGTTGAGGTTGCAGTTAACCTATTGGAGGACACACCATTGTTTAACGCTGGAAAAGGTGCAGTATTTACTAATGAAGGCACGCATGAAATGGATGCTTCTATTATGGAAGGAAATACACTGGAAGCTGGAGCAGTGAGTTTGGTTACAGGAATTAAAAATCCAGTGAGTTTAGCAAGAGATGTGATGGAAAAAAGTTACCATGTGTTTTTGGCAGGCGATGGTGCCATGCAATTTGCTAAAGGCTTGGGTTATCAAATTGAATCACCAGAGTATTTTTATGATGAAGTTAGATATAAACAATGGCAAGGTATTAAGGACAGTGATAACTTTCAATTAGACCACAGCGTTAAAAAAGATGGAAAATTCGGAACTGTTGGTGCAGTGGCTTGTGATAAAGAAGGAAATATAGCAGCAGCCACATCAACAGGAGGCATGACCAATAAGAAATGGGGACGCGTAGGAGATTCGCCAATGGTTGGAGCTGGTGTTTATGCCAATAATAAAACCTGTGCTGTGAGTTGTACAGGAAGTGGTGAGTTTTTTATCAGAGGCGTTGTAGCTTACGATGTGTCGTGTTTAATGGAGCATAAAGGATTGTCACTTGAAGACGCTTCTAACGAAGTCATTCATGAACGGATTCTTAAAATAAATGGTGATGGAGGTTTAATTGCTGTAGATGCTCAAGGCAATATTGCCATGCCATTTAATACCGAAGGCATGTATCGCGCTTTTAAAACTTCAAAAGGCGATGAAAATATTTTTATTTATAAAGATTAAATAAACGAAGCTTCAATAGGTAATACACTAACATTTCTGTTTTTGATATCGTATTGATCGCCATTGGATAGCACATGAACAATCATATGTGTCATGGTCATTGGAGTCCCTTCTTTTAAGAGTTTTTCATTATTATGTGAAAGTTCAGAGCCATCAAAAACGATAGCCATTCCAGAGCCAATGACAGTGCAGTCGTTACCATTCTTAATAATCATTCCTGTGTCTTCAGCTAGACCAATTCCCAACAAATTTGGAAATTTAGCCACGGCTTCAGATACACGACCAAAGCGTCCTCTTTGTATAAAGTGTGTATCAATCATTAATTCAGGAATTAAACTCAAACCTTTAAACATGGTTACAGCACCTTTAACAAAGGCTTCTCTAGGGCTTCCTCCAGCAATCATTTCCTTAGTCATTGCCATGGCTCCTGCGCTTGTGCCAGCAATCACAAAACCTTCTTCATTTTGATAACGATCAAGGAGAATTTTATGAATTGTAGTGCCTCCAATTCGCTTTGTTATTTTTGATTGATCGCCACCAGAAAACATGATACAATTCGCGTTTTTAATGGCTTCAATAGATTCAGGTCTTTCAGAATCTTTTTTACTTTTAATATTAAGTACGTGAACATTTTTACAACCCAATGTATTGAAAGCTTCTGTGTAATTTTCTCCCACTTCAACAGGAATGCTTGAAGCTGTTGGTATTACAACAATATTGGCATCAGTTCCACCTGCTTCTTTAACAACATGATAAAGGATGCCTTCATCAATAAATTCAAGTGTGTACATTTCATTGGCCTCTAACCCTTTGTCTTCATTTCCACCTATGGGAATCAATGTGCCTTTAATCTTCGTCATAAATAAGCTCTTAAATTTTAAGATTGAGCAAAAATAAGGTAATTTTTTATTAGAAAAATGTATATATTTATAATCTTTCACCAAATTATACATAAAACCAATCAAGTATGAAGATTAGAGAAATTAATGCCATGAGAGGACCAAATTACTGGTCAGTGAGACGTCACAAACTAATAGTAATGGTTTTAGACCTTGAAGAGATGGAAGAGCTGCCATCCAATAAAATTGATGGGTTTTATGAGAGGCTAAAAAACATGTTTCCTACCATGTATGAGCATCGTTGTTCTGTTGGTAAACCTGGAGGGTTTTTTCAGCGAGTTGAAGAAGGCACTTGGATGGGACATATTATCGAGCACATTGCTTTGGAAATTCAAACCCTCGCAGGAATGGATGTTGGTTTTGGTAGAACGCGTGGCTATGGAGAACATGGCGTATATAGTGTGGTTTTTGCCTATATGGAAGAATCTGTTGGACGTTATGCAGCCGAAGCTTCAGTTAGAATTTGCGAAGCTTTGATAAAAGGGGAAGACTATGACATGTCTGATGATATTCAAAAAATGCGAGAATTGCGTGAAGATGATCGTTTAGGACCAAGTACAGGATCCATTGTTGAAGAAGCTGAAGCACGAGGAATTCCATGGATTCGATTGAATAAATATTCATTATGTCAACTAGGTTATGGTGCCAACCAAAAACGTATTCAAGCTACTGTAACTAGTGAAACCAGTAGCATTGGTGTAGAATTGGCATGTGATAAAGAAGATACTAAATACTTACTTGAACAAGCAGAGGTTGAAGTGCCAAGAGGAGATATTATTCGTCGTGAACGAAGCTTAGAAGAAGCTTGTCGCTATGTTGGCTATCCTCTGGTTATTAAGCCAGTTGATGGAAATCATGGTAGAGGGATTACAGTTGATATACAAAACTATGAAGACGCTTTAGCGGCCTTTAATAATGCAAAAGAGAGTTCCAGAAGTGGCGCTATAATCGTTGAAAAATTTATTACTGGAGAAGACTACAGATTATTGGTCATAAACAACAAATTGGTAGCAGGTGCTAAACGTACTCCTGCACATGTTATTGGCAATGGTAAATCAACAGTTCAAGAATTGATAGATGAGGTTAATAAAGATCCACGTCGTGGTTATGGTCATGAAAATGTTCTAACTCAAATTACAGTAAATGATCTAACTAAAAACATTATAAAAGACGCTGGTTACACATTGGAATCAGTCATTCCAGAAGGAGAACGACTCATCTTAAAAGACACAGCAAATTTAAGCACAGGAGGAACCGCCGAAGATGTAACAGATATTATTCATCCAGCTAATGTGAGTATGGCTGAACGAATTTCTAAAATTATAGACCTCGATATTTGTGGTATTGATATTATGACTACAGATATTTCTAAGCCACTATCAGAAACAGGTGGAGCAGTCCTTGAAGTTAACGCAGGACCAGGATTTAGGATGCATTTAGCACCAACAACTGGATTGCCACGAAATGTTGCCGCTCCAGTGATTGATAAATTATTTCCTAAGAAAGGTGATACTGGACGTATTCCAATTATTGCTATTACAGGAACTAATGGAAAAACAACCACATCACGATTAATGGCTCATATTGCTAAAATGAATGGCTATCGTGTTGGTTACACAACAAGTGATGGTGTTTATATACAAAATAGACTACTTATGTCTGGTGACTGTACAGGTCCAGCAAGTGCTGAATTTGTACTTAAAGATCCAACAGTAAATTTTGCAGTTCTAGAGTGTGCAAGAGGCGGACTGTTAAGAGCTGGATTAGGCTTTAAAAAATGTGATGTCGCTATAGTTACTAATGTTGCAGCTGACCATTTAGGGCTGAAAGGTATTCATACCATAGAGCAATTAGCTAAAGTAAAAGGTGTTGTGCCAGAAACAGTGTTGCCAGGCGGCTACGCGATATTAAATGCTGATGACGATTTGGTATACGATATGAGACGCTCTGTTGAATGTAATGTTGCGTTATTTTCTATGGATGAAAACAACCCAAGGATTAAAGCATTGCAACGTTTAAACGGAATTACAGCTGTTTATGAAAATGGTTATGTAACTATTTGTAGAGGTGTTTGGAAAATGCGCTTAATGAAAGCTGAAAATATTCCGTTAACCTATGGTGGAAAAGCTAAATTCATGATTCAAAATGTATTGGGAGCAATACTTGCAGCTCATGTGCAAGGCATCAGTATAGAAGATATTAAAGCTGCTCTAGAAACCTTTATACCTTCAGCAGCGCAAACACCTGGAAGGCTTAATTTATTTGAATTCAACAACTTTACAATTTTATTGGATTATGCTCATAATCCAGCAGGAATGAGAGCCTTAAAGAAGTTTACTGATGAGCTTGAAGCAACAGTAAAAGTGGGCATTATTGCAGGAGTTGGAGACAGACGTGAAGAAGATACTAATGAAATAGGAAGTATTGCAGCAGAAATGTTTGATGAAATCATTATTCGTCAAGACAAACGCTTGCGTGGAAGAACCGAACAGGAACTTATTAAGATGTTGAATGACGGCATTCAAATGAAAGATCCTAATAAGAAAACAACTATTATCCCTTCCGAAAAAGAAGCTATAAAGTTTGCTGTAAAGAATGCTGTAAAAGGATCGCTCATTGTTTTATGTAGCGATGTCATTCCAGATGCATTAGATTTGGTGAAGCATTTTAAAGAGCAAGAAGCAAAAGGTGAATTGAATTATGCGGACTAATTATAAAACTTAATTAATAAAAAAAGCATCTCATTTGAGATGCTTTTTTTATTATATATTTAAAGGATTAACTGTTTACAGCAGTATCTCCTTTTATTTGTAAACTTTTAATATAAGCATTAATACTTATAATGTCTTGACTCTTTTTAAAGTTCATAAGTGTTTGCTCTAAAGGGTTCGTACTAATACGTTCTGTTTTCTTCTTTGCAGCTACTTCAACTTCAGTCTTAATAGTAGTATTAAACTCAGTCTTAGCATTTTCATCACTGTTTTGAGCAGTCATTAGAAAAGGGGTAACTAAAATTGCTATTGTTAATATTACTTTTTTCATCATTTCTATTCTTGTAGGTTTCTGAAGCAAATAAACAACCGAACCTAGTCTGATGCTGAATAAATTTGATGAAGTGCAAGAAAATGTGGTTTTTTAGGAGCAGATAACAAAAACTATCGATGAACTGCATTTTTCTTACTTGTCGTTAATCCTTTAAAACACGCACTTGGACGTTGATAGATGTAATTGAACCATTCGTCGGAATACGAATTTTATTTAAATGTAGGAAAAAACTGATTATTGAATTTACTCCTTATTAAAGTAATCTGATTGTATTTGTTCATTTACACCATCTTGAAACTTAGTCATACTAAAATATTGATGTATAGAGTAATGTCCTGTTTCACCTTGTTTGTTTACTGCGATATAACCAACCTGAAAGTCTTTGTAATTACTGTTTGGTTTATTTACAATTCTGCTAATGGCTTCTTCACAGGCTTCTTGTGGCGATTTCCCTTGCCTCATTAATTCAACCACTAAAAAACTACCAACAGTTTTTACAACCTCTTCCCCTAAACCAGTTGCTACACAAGCACCAATTTCGTTATCTACAAACAAACCTGATCCAATTATAGGACTATCTCCAACTCGTCCAGCCATTTTGTAAGCTAATCCACTTGTGGTACATGCGCCGGAAATATCACCATTTTTATCAATGGCTAGCATGCCAATGGTATCATGATTTTCGATATTGATAATAGGTTTGTATTTGGCTTCAACTTTCCATTTTTCCCAAGCTTCTTTTGAAGCCTCAGTAAGTAAATCTTCAGGCTCAAAACCTTGTTCTATGGCAAATTTTTTGGCACCTTCACCAGCTAGCATCACATGAGGTGTCTCTTCCATCACTTTTCTGGCCACTGAAACCGCATGCGTTATGTTTTGAAGATACACCACAGAACCACAATTACCATGTTTATCCATAATACAGGCATCTAAGGTTACATTACCATCTCTATCAGGTAAACCACCTTTGCCGACAGATTGGCCTTTCTCATTGGCTTCTTCTACTTTGCAGCCTTGTTCAACAGCATCTAAAGCTGTGCCACCAGCTTGAAGTACTTCCATAGCTTTTGCTGTGGCATCAATAACATGCCAAGTTGCAATAACTAAAGGTAATGATGTTTTGCTTGTGGTCGCTACTGCTTTTTTTTCTTCTGAGGTATTTTCAGCACAACTTGCTAAACTGGTTCCAACAGCTAACCCAACTCCAGTTAAGGATGCATTTTTTATAAAGTTTCTACGTTTCATAATATTATTTGTTTGATTGATTAGACATTTCAAATACAAGCTCACCTCCATTCATAATATCTTGATGTGATAATAAGTTATTCTCTAACGTTTTACCATTTATAGAAACACTTTGCACATATATATTGTCTTTACTTTGATTGTTGGCTTTAACAGTTAGTGTTTTTCCATTATCCAAATGAATTTTGGCTTCTTTAACCAACGGACTTCCTAAGGCATAATCAGCAGAACCTGGAGTTACAGGATAAAACCCTAAGCTGCTGAAAACATACCAAGCACTCATTTGGCCAGCATCGTCATTGCCACACAAACCTTCAACGGTTGGGCCATACATGGTGTCCATAATCATGCGTACACGAGCTTGGGTTTTTTCTGGATGACCTGTCCAATTGTATAAATACGGAATATGATGTCCTGGCTCGTTGCCATGAACATAGTTGCCAATAATGCCATCACGAGTAATATCTTCGTGTTTTTCAATGTATTTTTCGTCGATGTCCATCGTAAATAAAGAATCCAGATGCTGAGTGAAGCGTTCTTTGCCTCCCATCATATCAACCATTTTATCAATATTTTGAGGGACGTATAAACCATAATTCCAAGCATTGCCTTCAATAAAACCTTGACCATGAGTGTCCATTGGGTCAAAGTTTTTTCTAAAAGTTCCGTCAGATAATTTAGGTCGCATGTACCCAATTTTTGGGTCGTAGACATTGTTGTAATATTCTGAACGTTGCATAAATTCTTCTTCTGTTGAACTGTTTCCAACTTGCTTTGCCATTTGTGCAATGCACCAATCGTTATAGGCATATTCCAAAGTTTTTGAAACAGATGAATGACTTAAATCATCTGGCACATATTTATAATCGATGTAGTCTCCTAATCCATCAAAATATCTAACATTCGCCGTATTTACAGAGGCTTGTAAAGCACGTTCATGGTCAAAATCGCCAACATTTTTTGCCATCGCGTCTGCAATCACAGAGGTGGCGTGATAGCCAATCATACACCAATTTTCGTTGGCATAATGCGACCATATAGGCAACATATTGTGTACACTTTCATCGTGATGAGCCAACATGCTTTTTATCATGTCGTTATTGCGTTCAGGTTGCGTCAAATTAAACAAAGGATGTAATGCACGATAGGTATCCCAAAGTGAAAATATTGTGTAATTTGTAAATCCTTCTGATTGATGTATGTTTTGGTCTAAACCTCTGTATTGTCCATCAACATCCTCGTATAAAATAGGCGAGAGATTGGTGTGATACATGGCTGTGTAAAAGGTAGTTTTGTCAGCTTCGGTTAAGGTTTCAATTTCAATTTTAGAAAGTTCTTGATTCCATTTTTCTTTGGTTTCTTCTTTGATTTTATTGAAATCCCAATGTGGAATTTCAGCCTCCAAATTCTTCAATGCTCCAGCTGTGCTTACTGGAGATAAAGCAAATTTGACATTGATTTTTTCACCTTCTTCTGTGTCGAAATTGAAGTAAGCACGAATATCCTTCCCTGCCATTTCTGGGAAATTTTCATCTTGTTTAAAGCGTCTGTAAAATCCATCGTATTTAATCTCATCGTATTTTTTGTGGCCATAGCTTTTAAAGGGTTTAGAAAACTGCATTGCAAAAAAGACTTTTTTGGTTCTTGCCCAACCTTTAGTTTGTCTGTATCCAGTAATAAGGGAATCGTTTTCTACACGAATAAAGGTCCACACATTTTTATTATCGTGGTGATACACATTGTAAACCAAATCTAAAATAATATGTGCATCATCAGATTTCGGAAAGGTATATTGATGAAATCCTACGCGTTCACTTGCCGTCAATTCAGCTTTAATATTATAACTATCCAAATCTACTTTGTAATAACCTGGAGATGCCTCTTCGTTATCATGTGAAAACGAAGAGTAAAAGCCTTTGTTACCTTCTTTTGTTTCTAAAGGATCTAGGACTAAGTCACCAGTGGATGGCATTACTAGAAAATCGCCTAAATCGGAATGACCTGTACCACTAAAATTGGTGTGTGCAAATCCAATGATAGTCGAATCACGATATTGATAACCTGCACAATACTCATAAGTTTCCGTATTATAACTACCATCTTCATTATGCATGACTTCAAAGTTGGTTTGCGGACTCAATTGCACCATACCAAAAGGTGCAGTCGCTCCTGGAAATACATGTCCCATTTTACTGGTGCCTATAAACGGATTCACAAATTGTGTATAATCGGTTTTTGAAGAGTTAATTGTTATTTCTTTGTTCGAAGTTGTTTCGTTTTTGCAATTAAAAACAATTCCTAATAATAAGATGAATACAATTTTTTTATGCATGTTGAACAGATTTTTTTGAATTTCTATAGCCAAACCATAAGATATAACAATAACATAATACAACTAAGATTAGAGCCCATTTAAAACCTATTTCATTTGTGAAAGTATTATTAATAAAATCAGCTATTCTTCCAACAGATGGTGGAATCAATGCGCCACCAACAATAGCTGTACACAATAATCCAGAACCTTTTGGTTTTAACTCACCAATACCATCAATGGATAAAGTAAATATGGTTGGAAACATAATGGAGTTAAACAATCCTACCGCTAAAATACTCCACATACTCACTAAACCTGTGGTGCTAATTGAAATGAGAATCAATATAATAGCAATAGTTGCAAATATACCAAGCACTTTTCCTGGTTTCATAATACGAGTGAGATATGAACCTACAAAACGTCCAATCATAGCTCCAGACCAATAAAAGGTTACAAATACACCAACAATGGCTTTATTGTCATTTTCAGTTATACCTGAATTAAGAATACCTTCGGCAATAGATTTCATAAATCCATTTTCCTTAATGACTTCTACTAGATTCATATCTAAAAAGTAGTTCACTAAATAACTACCAATGGCAACTTCGGCACCTACGTAAAAGAAAATACCAAGCACACCTAGCATTAAATTTTTGTTTTTAAAGGCTTCAGCATAGGTTCCAGCTTCGGTTTCACTTATCATTTTTGGGAGCTTTGCAAAAAGAAAAACGACTGCAATGAGTCCAATAAATAAAGCCAATCCTAAAAAGGGCGTTTGCACAGCAGAAGCTTCTGAAGCTAAATAGGTGTCTTTGGCTAATCCAGTTAAGGCTGCAATTTCTTCATTAGTTTTTATAGTGTCGCTTAGTATTAATGAAGCACCAACTATAGGCGCAATGGCTGTGCCTAAGGAGTTGAATGCTTGTGATAAGTTTAATCGGCTAGATGCACCTTCTTCACTTCCTAAAACTGCTACAAAGGGATTGGCAGCCACTTGTAAAATAGTCATTCCTCCAGCTAAAATGAAATAGGCTAACATGAAAATGCCAAATACACGATAGGAGGCTGCAGGATAAAACAATAAACATCCTGTTGCCATCGTTAATAAGCCAAGAATGATTCCTTTTTTGTACCCAATTTTAGATAAAATGTAACTTGCTGGAATAGACAGCAAGAAATAGGCTCCAAAAAAAGCAAATTGCACTAAACCTGCTTGAAAGTAGGTTAGTGTAAATAGCTCACGTAATCGAGGTATTAAAGAATCGACTAAAACCGTTATAAATCCCCAAAGGAAAAATAACATAGTTAGAAGAACGAATGATGAACGATAGGATTTTGGTTGGTTCATTAATGTTACTGTTTATTAATTAATAGTAATCTCATCTACAAATAACCAGCTTCTTCCATCATGTTCATGGCCTAAATGCCATTCTGGTAAAACACCCAGTTTTTTTGCGATGATTTTTACATAGCGGTAATTACTACTTGGTTGTTTAAACTCTACAGTCTTTATATCTACTTCATCAGTTGGTGCAATGTCTCCAAACTTATAGTTTCCAATGGATTTGAAATTTTTGCCATCATTAGAGACTAGACATCCCACTTCAGTTGGGTAAAAAATCCACGATTTTTGGTCTCTTAAAAAATTAACTGAAATAGTATTGATTGGTTTTTCACTTCCTAAATCAACAGTTGCTATTAGGTCTTTGTCAAAATACCCTTGCCAAGTCCCAGTTCTAAAATCCCTTGCACCAATAATGCCATCAATTAAAGCATCATTTCCTCCAGCGTTGTATTGGTTAGCATATTCTGTTTCTAGTGTAATGGAAATGTTTGGGTCTATTTTATAGAATTGTGTTTCAATGGTTGCGCTTTTCACATCTTCCTTTTCAGAATAGACACTTAATGTTATTGGTTCAGAAATGGCAAAAGGAGCTTCATATTTTTTATAATCAGTTTCTCCAAGCTTGTAAAAAATAGTTGCGTTTGTATCTACATTTTCTAAAACAACTTCCGTTTCGCCTTTAAAAGCCACATCTCCTTTTGCAATAAAAGGTGCAGGAATAATTAAATGGTCTTTGATTTCGGTTTTAGGCTCTTGTCCATCACGACTTCCCCAAACAGCAGGATTATCGGTCATTTGAAACTCTAGTGTTCCACCATCTACAACTTCATTATGATATATGTACGTTCTATCTAAAGGTTTCCCATTTAGTGTGGCATTTTCAATGTATTTATTCAAATCACTAATACCATGAGCCACAATAGTAAATTGCTTATCATTTTCTAAATTTATGGTTGCTTTAGGAAACAATGGCGTTCCGATAATATATTGGTTCGATGCAGGTGTTACCGAATAAAAACCCATAGAACTCAAAATATACCACGCACTCATTTGCCCACAATCTTCATTCCCTGAAATTCCATCAGGAGCGTTTTGGTATAATTCAGTTAAAATTTGATGGACACGTTCTTGGGTTTTGTGTGGCTTATTTACAAAGTTGTACAAATAAGCCATGTGATGACTTGGCTCATTACCATGTGCATATTGCCCAATTAAACCTGTAATATCTGCTTGGTCTCGGCCAGAAGTTTCAACTTCAGCTGTAAATAACTCATCTAGATTTTCTTCTAACTTATCCTTTCCTCCAAGTAAATCCATAAATCCTGAAATATCCTGAGGCACATAAAAACTGTATTGCCATGAATTGGCTTCGGTGTAATTAAAATTCACTTCGTAAGGGTCAAAAGGTGCAAACCAAGTATTGCGAAAGCGTCCTCTCATAAACTGTGATTCTGGGTCGAAAATGTTTTTGTAATATTGCGCTCTTTCAGAGAAAATTTTATAATCATCATCCTTTCCTAAGTCTTTCGCCATTTGCGCAATGGTCCAATCATCATAGGCGTATTCCAATGTTTTAGAAACCGATTCACTTTCAAACTCTACAGGAATATAACCAAGTGATTTGTATGATTCTAAGCCTAATTTATCTTGGTTAGCCGAGTGCTTCATAGCTTCAAAAGCTTTGTCAACATCGTATCCTCTCAAACCTTTTAAGTAAGCGTCGGCAATCACTGGAACTGCATGGTAGCCAATCATACAGCCAGTATAACAAGCTGATAAATCCCAAATAGGCATGATGCCACCTTCGTCGTATTTGGCTAAGAAGGTGTTGATGAAATCGTTGGTTCTGTCTTGTTCAATAATCGTATATAAAGGATGTGCAGCTCTGTAGGTGTCCCATAGTGAAAAGACTGTGTAGTAATCAAAATCTTTGGTTTCGTGAATTTCTAAGTCCATACCTCGATATCTGCCATCCACGTCTTGGTATAGATTTGGTGCAATACTCACATGATACATCGATGTATAAAAGTTGGTTTTATAGTCATCATTATCACTTTCAACCACAATTTTTTCAAGTTGTTTCTCCCAAATGTCTTGAGCTTCGATTTTTACCTTTTCAAATGATTTTCCATCTAACTCCTCTCTTCGGTTTTTGCGAGCACCTTCTTCATCAACAGGAGAAATACCAATTTTGATTTCAAGAATATTACTCTCTGAGGGATCAAACTCAAAAGCGACTTTTACTTTTTTACCCTCATTTATATCGTTGAGAAAAGTCATATTTTTAAAAGGTCTCGAAAACTCCATATTAAAAAACAGATATTGATCTGTAGCCCAGGCTTTGGAATGTCTGTGCCCTCCAATTTCAATGTTGGAATATACTGTTGCTTTTGAGTCCAATACTTCATCACGATGTTCTAAATCTAGTATCACAATTTGTTTAGAACCTTCTGAGAATTGGTATTTCTGAATACCACTTCGTTTAGAAACAGTGAGTTCAACATCGATTTCAGTTGAATCGAGATGTACCTTATAATAACCAGGTTCTGCCACTTCATTGTCATGACTAAAATGTGCTTTATAGCCTTTTTTCCCATCAGCACCATTGTTAAAAACAACCTCGTTTGTTGGCATCAAGAGAATATCGCCATAGTCTGAAACTCCTGTGCCACTTAAATGGGTGTGCGAGAATCCATAAATGTAACTGTCAGAATAATGATAGCCTGAGCAACCATCCCAACCATCTAAACGTGTGTCTGGAGAGAGTTGCATCATGGCAAAAGGCAAGGTTGCTCCAGGATAAGTGTGACCATGACCTCCTGTTCCTATAAATGGATTGACATAAGAGATGAGGTTTTTGTCTTTCTTGGCAGGTGAATTATCTGTTTTTTCTTGGCAACTTAGTAATACTAAAATCACGTAGAGGGAAATAGAAAATCGATTCATTAGTGGTTTTTGAAATAGAAGCTGAAAGATAATAAAACTTAGTTAATCACAATAAAACATATTGTTATAAAAATGGTTTTGACTGTCATATTTTTGGTCTTTACTGTTGGAAGCTATTGTATACTGTTAATGTTTATTAAAATAGCTGTAGAATGTAAGTTTTGGAGTTATTTTTGTACAAAGTATGAAAAACACGTAATGATAAGATGGATGATATTTGTTGCGATTTACGCAATAGTAGATTTTTATGCTTTTCAGGCAATAAAAACCATTACCAAAAATAATTGGATTCATTATCTACATATTTTAGTGTCTGTAGTAGTTGTAGGTAATTTTATATATCAATTTACACAAGCTAGTGACGGAAGGGTTTTATCTCCAGAAAAAAGTTATGCTTTTGGATTTTTACTTACGCTTTTAGCTCTAAAAATAGTAGTCGTACCAATTATGTTTGGTGAAGATATTTTTAGAGGTTTGACAGGCATTTATAATAAAGTATTTTCTTCAAACGATACCTTTCATTTACCATCACGCAGAAAATTTGTTAGTCAGATAGCTTTAGGTCTTGCGGCTATACCATTTACATCATTGTTATATGGTATGTATAAAGGCAAGTACAATTTTAAAGTATTAAAATATACGCTACATTTTGATGACCTACCAGAGGCTTTTGATGGTTATAAAATCACTCAAATTAGTGATATTCATAGTGGAAGTTTTGATAATATAGAGAAAGTATCTTATGCTGTAGATTTAATTAATGAACAACAATCTGACGCTATTATGTTTACTGGTGACATGGTTAATAATAAAGCCACCGAAATGTTACCTTGGAAAGCTGTTTTTAAAAAACTAAAAGCTAATGATGGTATTTATTCGGTACTTGGAAATCATGATTACGGTGATTATGTAGATTGGGACACAGCCGAAGAAAAGCAGAAAAATTTAGAGGATTTAAAAGCAATTCAAAAAGAAATAGGCTTTGATTTAATGCTTAATGAAAGCCGATTTATTGAGAAAGGTGATGACCGAATTGCAATTGTTGGAGTAGAAAACTGGGGAAAAGGGTTTAAACAAAAAGGCGATTTAGAAAAAGCGATTACTAATGTAAATGCTAACGATTTTAAAATTTTAATGAGCCATGATCCATCGCATTGGCAGTATCAAGTAGTTGAGCACGAATATCATTATCATTTAACCTTAAGTGGTCATACGCATGGTATGCAATTTGGTATTGAAATACCAGGTTGGGTGAAATGGAGTCCTGTAAAATGGCGTTATAAGTATTGGGCAGGAATTTACAAAGAAGCTGGTCAATATATTAATGTAAACAGAGGGTTTGGTGTATTGGCTTATCCTGGTCGAGTTGGTATTTGGCCAGAAATTACTGTGATTGAACTTAAAAAAGGTTCACAACCAGTATAATAACATGAAAAAGTTGTTTTTAAAATAATTTTGAGTATTTTTAATTTTAGGTTAAATAGCCATATTTAACCTATTGGTTTTCAAAACGAATAAAAAATTGTAGGTTTGTAATAGCACACTTGACTAAAACTTGTAATTATGTCAAAATTTGGGGAACTTATTGATGTAGACATTCCAGTGTTATTGGATTTTTTTACCGATTGGGATGATGAATCTACTGCAATGCACGCCGTGTTAAGAGACGTTGCTGCTGCACTTGGTGACAAAGCTAAGGTGATTAAAATTGATGTTGATAAAAACAAGGATTTAGCAGAAGCCCTTCGTATTAAAGGGTTGCCAACTCTAATCATTTATAAGAATGGCGAAATGAAATGGCGCCAAAGTGGTGAGCAAGACGCCAATACTCTTATTGGTCTTATTAAGGAATACTCTTAAATTTATAACCTAAATTACTGTAATATTCAAGCACCTTGGGAAGTGTGTATTGAAGGTTTCTAGAAGCCTTTAAACTATCATGGAATACTATAATATCGCCTGAAATTGTATTATCTACTACGTTTTTATAGCATTGATTTTCAGATACATTTTTATCCCAATCTAAAGACAAAACACTCCACATAACAATTTTATATCCTTCATCAATTAGCAGTTTGGCCTGTTTTGGTTTCATGCGGCCATAAGGAGGTCTGAATAGATTGACGATTAATGATTGACGATTGAAGATTGTTGATTGTTCAATTTTATCAATTAAAACCTGATTACATAACATAGTATTCTCTAAATAATCTTTAGTATTGACCTTCCAACCCTTTAAATGATTGTATGTGTGGTTGCCTATAGTGTGCCCTTCATCAAGAATTCTATTATAAATTTCGGGATGTTGCTCAATATTTTTTCCAATGCAGAAAAAAGTTGCCTTGGCATTGTATTGTTTCAAGAGATCCAAAACCCAACCTGTGATTTCAGGTGTTGGGCCATCATCAAAAGTGAGATATAAAGTTTTATCTTCGGAATCAATGTTCCAAATAAAATTTGGAAACATTTTTTTTACAACCTTTGGAACTTTTACAGGTGTAAAATTCATCACTGTTAATTGCTGTCTATTTCAATTACATTTGAATCAGAAGGAATATCAATATCTGTACGTTCAGGTTCTTCATAAGAATCGTCGCCTATAAGTTGACTAAACAAGCGTAAAGTGTTATTGAAAGTTTCCATTTCTGTTTTAATGAATTCCTCGTCATCGTCATTAATTATGATGACGTCAACTAAACCTCTATAACGCTCAATATCAGTGTAAATTTCTTCGAACATTCGTTGTTGGTTCTTTATGGATAAGGAGCTGTAATAGGTTAGGTTTTCTTGATATTTTTTAGATACGTCTTTAAACAAATTACGTGCTTTATCTTTAGATTCTACTTGGTAATAAGCACTAATGTATGGTTCTAATAAGGTGTAATAACCAAAGATATCAACTGGCATTTTTTCCATGGCCAAGTCTGTAATTTCTTCAGCTTTTTCAGGTTCATCATTATTGATTAAAGCTTCAATTAATCTGGCTAAATTTCCTCTGTAAGTGATGCCGTTTTTTCTACTTTCAACGTCATGGTATATATCATCATTACCACTATTTCCCCACTCCCATTGACTTACTAAGTCATACATTTTTTCTGGATCAACGCGTCCCATATCAAACGGGTTTGCACGATCAACAGATGTTCTAATTGGCACTAACTTATAGCATAAACCATCAAGCTGTAAATAATCTTTCATCCAGATGTAGTCATCATCACCAAATGCGCCACCTGTAAAATAAATAGGTCGTTCCCAATTATTGTTGGCCACAATGTCTAGCATTAATAATCGGTTTTTCGTCAACACATTACCTGTTATTTTAATGTCAATATATGGCACAATTTTATCGGCATCTTTTTCAGCAACAATCCCATTTCTCAATACAGCGTCTTTATCAACAGGAATTCTAATATTTTCTGTTGGTAAATAATTTGCGTTTAGCTCTTGATTACGAATTCTGCTAATATCATATCCTTGTTGTTGAAGTATATGTCTGTATTTTGTTCTTGGGTCGTCACTAGTAATAAAGTTCATGAATTCCTTAATTGGAATGGTATCACTGGTAATAGTGTCCTTTAAAATATAGTCGCGTGTGCCAAACTTGTATTTATCATGTGTTAATGATGAAGGAATAGGATCACTTTCATATGCTTTACGCTTCATTTGATCTATGTACCAATCGGTTTGAAACAAGCTTGTGTTGACCACTCGAACATCAGTACGAATGCCTTCAATTTCTTGAGCATACCATAGTGGGAAAGAATCATTATCACCAATGGTAAATAATATAGCATTCGGATCACAAGATTCTAAATACTTTATAGCCATTGCGTGAGCAGTTTCCCTACCAGAACGATCGTGGTCATCCCAATTATTAGCAGCTAATATTCCAGGAACCAATGCTAAGCACAAAACAGAAATAGCTGGAGCTAGAAGTTGATGCTTACTGTATTTTTGTAATGCATTAAAAATGGCATAAGCACCAAAACCAATCCAAATAGCGAATACATAAAACGATCCTACAACTGAATAATCACGTTCTCTTGGTTCAAAAGGTCTTACATTAGTGTAAACTTGAATGGCTAATCCTGTAAAGAGAAAAAACACAAGCATTGTCCAGAAAAGCTTTCTATCTTTATTATAAAGAAAGAATAAGCCAATCAATCCTAAAATTAAAGGTAAAAAGTAATAGGTGTTCCTGGCTTTATTATTAAGCACATCACTTGGCAAGTTATCCTGAGACAAACCTAAATGCCACTCATCTATGGGTTTGATGCCACTAATCCAATTACCATGTGAATCGTATTTTCCTTGAATGTCATCTTGGCGTCCTGTAAAGTTCCACATGAAGTAACGCCAATACATATAACCCAATTGGTATTCTAACATAAAAGCAATGTTTGAGCCCATGGATGGTTTTTCAACATCAATGTATTTTGCAAATTGACTTAAAAAACTGTGATAATCCTCATAATCCACGAGACCTTGCGCTGCTTTGCTTTTAGTTTCAGCAATAAGGCCACGCAATTCGTTCTGCATCTGAAACTCAGGTTTTAGTTTAAAATCCAAATAACCCGTATACATCATATAGTTCTCTGCATGCTCTTGACTCCACATTCTTGGAAGAATGGAGGCATGTTTAGAGTTGTAATTTTGAGTAGCATTTTTGTAGTCATTTACGATGACATATTCTCCTTTTTCAAAATCTTTCTCGTATTTTGGTTTATCATCTACATAAGGATTGTTTTCATCCAGACCAGAATACATATCTGTGAATTGAGGGCCATAAAACAAATGTGTTTTTGGATATTGCTCTAAATTGTAATAGGCAAGTAATTCTCTTGCACTTGAAGGATTATTCTCATTGATAATAACGTTTGCATTAGCTCGAATAGGAAGCATTAACCACGTTGAAAACCCAATAATTACAAAAGCCACACATAAAATTCCTGTGTTGAGATGTTTTAATCCTTTTTCTTTTGTGTATTTGATTCCGAAGTAAAAACCTGCAACTAAAATTAATCCTGCAATTACTGATCCTGAGTTAAAAGGAAGTCCAATAGAGTTGACAAAGAAAATCTCTAGAGCACTAAAATATCTTAGAATATTTGGTGCCAATAATTTAAAAATGAACAATAAAATGGCAACCACAACAACATTAGCAATGATGAAATTTTTTACAGTTACAGTTTTGTAATTTTTGAAGAAATAGATTAGACCAATAGCTGGAATGGTTAATAATCCCATAAAGTGAACACCAAAAGATAATCCGACAATAAATGAAATTAAGATGAGCCATTTATTACCACGAGGTTTATCCATGTCTTGTTCCCATCTTAAACCTAAGTAAAACATAATGGCCATAATCATAGTAGCCATAGCATAAACTTCAGTTTCAACAGCATTAAACCAAAACGAATCTGTAAACGTAAAAGCTAAACTTCCAACTAAAGCACTCCCAAGAACAGCTTGGCCTTGAGCCTTTGAAAGCGTTTCAGTAGATCCAATAATATGCTTAAGCAATAAGGTAATAGACCAAAACATAAACAAAATAGTAAAGGCACTAGAAACAGCACTCATCATATTCATTAACCAACCTATTTGTGAAGGGTCTGTAGAAAATACTGAGAAAAATGCCCCAAGCATTTGAAACAAAGGCGCTCCAGGTGGATGCCCAACTTGTAATTTTGATGAGGTCAGTATATATTCACCAGCATCCCAAAAGCTAACGGTGGGTTCAACAGTTAAAGTATATGTTATTAGAGCTACTAAAAAAGCTAACCATCCTAAAATGGTATTCCACTTTTTAAAGTTTGATTGTGTCATATTTCATGAGTTATTACTGCTGGCGAATTTAAGAATAATTATATAACGTATAAAGGTTTTTAAGTAAACGTTAAGGGAATCTTGTTATTTTATACGAAAAATGTTTGCGCAAATAAAAGTTTGTACTAAATTTGCACGCTCAATTACATGATGGCCTATGGTGTAACTGGCAACACGTCTGGTTTTGGTCCAGAAGAGTCTAGGTTCGAGCCCTAGTAGGCCAACAAAAATTAAAATCCTAATTCAATTAAGAGTTAGGATTTTTCTGTTTAATAATAATTTGAAAGGGCGAGAAGTTTATGCTGAGCGCAGTCGAAGTAAGCCCTAGTAGGCCAACATAATTTTAAAATCCTAATCATTAACTTGGTTGGGATTTTTTGTTTTTTATAAAAATATTTGTGTGAGAAGTTTATGCTGAGCTTAGTCAAAGCAAGCCCTAGTAGGTCAACAAAAGCATTTCATAAAAAAAGTTTTTTTAGATGATCATATCTTAAAAGTAATAACAGGTCGTTTGGCATGATTTACTAAATCTTCACTGATACTTCCATTAAAAAAATGAGCAATACCTTTTCTGCCATGAGTACTCATTCCTATTAAACCAGCATCTATGTGGTGAGCAAAATTTAGGATGCCTTTTTCAATTGTGTAATCGTTGTAAATATTTATAGTGTAATTTTTAAATCTAACCCCTTTCATGAAGTTTTGAATTCTGGAGTCGGCTTCATCAGTTGTTAGAAACTTATTTGGTGTGTTTATCATTAATAAATGCATAGTAGCATTGATTAATTTTGCAAATTTCACAGCCTTTTTAAAAGGGTCTTTATTTTCCTCTGTAAAGTCTGAAGCGTAAATAAAATTATTTACTTTAAATGATTTATGATAGTTCTTAATAACTAAAACAGGAACATCACTAGTTCTAACCACTTTTTCGGTATTTGAGCCAATAAACATTTCTTTAAATCCGCTAACACCATGTGAACCCATAATAATTAGGTCAATTTTATATTCTTTACACGTGTCTATGATACCATCAAAAGCCTGATGGAATTTCACTATTTCGTGAACTTTTATATTCTTTAAAAAAGGTTTCTCCAAAACTTCGTCAAAACGTTTTCTGGCTAATTTCATATAAAACATGGCTTCAGGTAAATCACTGTGAGAACTCAAAGCATCAATCTCATTTATTGGCAGCTCTAGCATGTGCAATAAGTAAATTTCGCAGCTATGTCGTTTAGCTAATTGAGAAGCAACATGAAGGGCATAATCAGCTTGAGCTGAGAAATCTGTTGGCACTAATATTTTTTTCATATTCAGACAAAGTGTTAAACCTTTTAAATTTAGCGAAAAAAATTGATAACTCAACGTTTGTAATAATCCATTAAAATGTTGTATATTTGCAGCGTTGTAAGAAAAAGAATAAGCGAGGGGACGAAAAGTCCCCTCTTTTTATACTATGTTTAGAAGTAAAGTAAGGACTTTATTAGACGATTGCCTTGAAGAACGTAAAGATTTGTTTCTTATAGATTTTGATGTTCTTTCAGGCAATACCATTAAAGTAGTAATTGATGGTGATCATGGTGTTTCGGTTGAAGATTGCATGTTTGTAAGTCGAGCCATTGAGCATAACTTAGACAGAGAGGAAGAAGATTTTTCTCTTGAAGTAGCTTCAGCTGGTGCAACCATTCCAATGAGTCATAAAAGACAGTATAAGAAAAATATTGGCAGAACGGTTGATGTTAAAGCAACCAATAACCAAAAATTTGAAGCCATTTTAACGGATGCTAATGAAGATTGTATCACACTAAAATGGAAATCAAGAGAGCCCAAAGAAGTTGGGAAAGGTAAAGTCACTATACAAAATAAAGTAGAGTTGGCGTATAATGATATTATAGAAGCAAAAGTTAAGATAAAATTTTAATCCAGTAAAAGAGTTATGGAAAATATTGCGTTAATTGACTCATTTTCAGAATTTAAGGACGACAAGTTAATAGATCGTGTAACCTTAATGGCGATTTTAGAAGATGTATTTAGAAATGCATTAAAGAAGAAGTTTGGTGATGATGATAATTTTGATATTATTATAAACCCAGATAAAGGAGATTTAGAAATTTGGCGAAATAGAGTAGTTGTAGCTGATGGTGAAGTAGAGGAACCTAATCAAGAAATATCATTGTCTGAAGCACGAAAAATTGAACCTGATTTTGAAGTTGGTGAAGATGTTTCTGAAGAAGTAAAACTCATAGATTTAGGAAGACGTGCCATTTTAGCATTAAGACAAAACCTGATTTCTAAAATTCACGAACACGATAACACCAATATCTACAAGCAGTTCAAAGATTTAATAGGAGAGATTTATACAGCTGAGGTGCATCATATTCGCCACAGAGCCATCATTTTATTGGATGATGAAGGCAATGAGATAATTTTACCAAAAGAAAAACAAATCCCTTCAGATTTTTTCAGAAAAGGAGAAAATGTAAGAGGAGTTATTGAAAGTGTAGAGCTTAAAGGCAATAAGCCAGCAATCATTATGTCTCGTACATCACCTTTGTTCTTAGAAAAATTATTTGAACAAGAAATCCCAGAAGTTTTTGATGGCTTAATCTCGGTTAAAAACGTTGTGAGAATTCCAGGTGAAAAGGCCAAAGTTGCAGTAGATTCTTATGATGATAGAATTGACCCAGTTGGAGCTTGCGTTGGTATGAAAGGATCAAGAATTCATGGTATTGTTCGCGAACTAGGCAATGAAAACATAGATGTTATCAACTACACAAACAATATACAATTATACATAACCAGAGCCTTAAGTCCAGCAAGAGTAACATCTATTAAACTAGACGAAGAAAATGGTCGTGCAGAAGTCATCTTAAAACCAGAAGAAGTAAGTAAAGCAATTGGTAGAGGAGGTCACAATATTCGTTTAGCAGGACAATTAACAGGCTATGAAATTGATGTATTCAGAGAAGGCGTTGAAGAAGATGTTGAGCTTTCTGAATTCTCAGATGAAATAGATTCTTGGATTATTGCAGAGTTCTCTAAAGTAGGACTTGATACAGCAAAAAGTATCTTAGAACAAGATGTTGATGATTTAGTAAAACGTACAGATTTAGAAGAAGAAACAATTAATGAAGTTGTCAGAATTCTTAGAGAAGAATTTGAAGAATAACATATTTAGCATATATTAAAGCAGTTTATGGCTGAAACAATTAGATTAAATAAAGTATTAAGAGAGTTAAATATCTCTATTGATCGAGCAGTTGATTTTTTAGAAACCAAAGGCATCGAAATAGAGAAGCGTCCTACTACCAAAATCTCAGATGAGGTATATCAAGTACTATCTGATGAATTTGAAACTGATGCAAATAAAAAAGTCGCCTCTAAAGAAGTTAGTGAAGCAAAACTAAAAGAAAAAGAGGCGTTAAGAGTTGAGCGCGAAAAGGAAATTGAAGCAAAACTCAAAAAAGAAGAAGCATCAAAAAGGGAAGTAGTGAAAGCTAAAACTACTTTAGAAGGTCCTAAGCAAATTGGAAAAATTGACTTGGATAAGCCAAAAAAGAAAGCTGCTGAACCTAAAAAAGAAGAAGCTCCTAAAGTTGAGGAGAAAATCATAGAAGCTCCAAAAGTTGAAGAGAAAAAGGCTGAAACACCTAAGGTAGAGACGTCAAAGGATGAAGATAAAAAGGTAGAAGCAACTAAGAAAGAGGAGCAAAAAGTTGAGGAAGAAAAAACCGAAAAAGTTTCCGTTGCAAAAACAGAAGAAACAGAAGAGCCAAAAGAACAAAAAGTTACAACTAAGTATCAAAAACTTTCTGGGCCTAAAATTTCTGGAGATAAAATAGATCTTTCCCAATTCAATAAACCAAAGAAAAAGAAGGAAGATAAAAAGCCAGGAGACAAAAAAGCTGACGCTAAGAAAAAACGTAGAAGAATAAGCAAAGTGGGTCCTTCAGGAAACGGAGGGCAATCTACAGGAAGAGACAATAGAGACAAAAGAGGTAAAAGTAGAGGAGGTCAACAACGTAGATCACAAGCAGTAAAAGAAGAGCCAAGCGCAGAAGAAGTTCAAAAACAAGTGCGTGAAACCTTAGAAAAACTTCAAGGTAAGTCAAGCAAAGGAAAGGGCGCAAAATACAGAAGAGATAAAAGAGATCAGCATAGAGAGCAAACCGAAAAAGATTTACAACAGCAAGCAGCTGAAAGTAAAATCTTAAAAGTTACAGAGTTTGTTACCGCAAGTGAGGTTGCAACAATGATGGATGTTTCTGTAACTCAAATTATCTCAGCCTGTATGTCATTAGGTATGATGGTAACTATGAATCAACGTCTTGATGCTGAAACCTTGTCAATTGTTGCTGATGAATTTGGTTATGAAGTAGAATTTGTAACTGCTGATATTGAAGAATCTATTCAAGAATTTGAAGATAAGCCAGAAGATTTATTGCCAAGAGCACCAATAGTAACTGTAATGGGTCACGTAGATCACGGTAAAACATCGCTTCTTGATTACATACGTAAAGAAAATGTAATTGCAGGAGAATCTGGAGGCATTACACAGCATATTGGCGCATACAGTGTTGAGCTGGATGGTGGTCAAAAAATAGCATTTTTAGATACACCTGGTCACGAAGCCTTTACAGCCATGCGTGCACGTGGAGCTCAAGTTACAGACATAGCAATTATTGTAGCCGCAGCAGACGATGATATTATGCCTCAAACCAAAGAAGCAATCTCACACGCTCAAGCAGCTGGAGTTCCTATAGTTTTTGCAATTAATAAAATTGATAAGCCAGATGCAAATCCTGAAAAAATAAAAGAAGGATTAGCTCAAATGAATTTGTTAGTTGAAGATTGGGGCGGAAAAATTCAATCACATGATATTTCTGCTAAAGTAGGAACTGGAGTTAAAGAATTATTAGAAAAAGTATTGCTTGAAGCTGAATTGTTAGAGCTAAAAGCTAATCCAAATAAACCAGCAATAGGAACTGTGGTTGAAGCGTTCCTAGATAAAGGTCGAGGCTATGTGTCAACAGTCTTAGTTCAGGCAGGAACTCTTCGTATCGGAGATTATGTGTTGGCAGGAAAAAATAGTGGTAAGGTTAAAGCCATGCACGATGAGCGTGGAAACGATGTTACTGAAGCTGGACCATCAACGCCTGTTTCTATATTAGGATTGGACGGTGCACCTCAAGCTGGAGATAAATTCAATGTTTTTGAAGATGAACGTGAGGCAAAATCTATTGCCGCAAAGCGCACTCAATTACAACGCGAACAATCTGTTAGAACACAACGCCATATTACGTTAGATGAAATTGGCCGTCGTATTGCCTTAGGCGACTTTAAAGAGCTTAATGTCATTCTTAAAGGTGATGTTGATGGTTCTGTAGAAGCGCTAACAGATTCGTTCCAGAAATTATCAACCGAAGAAATTCAAGTTAACATCATACACAAAGCCGTTGGAGCCATTACAGAAAGTGATGTCTTGTTAGCGTCTGCTTCTGATGCCATTATCATTGGATTTAATGTTAGACCAATGGGTAATGCTCGTCAAATAGCAGATAAGGAAGAAATAGATATCAGAATGTATTCCATCATTTATGACGCTATCAATGACTTAAAGGATGCTATGGAAGGTATGTTGTCGCCAGTATTTAAAGAAGAAATCACTGGAACGGCAGAAATTAGGGAAACCTTTAAAATTTCTAAAATTGGCACTATTGCAGGTTGTATGGTAACCAGTGGAAAAATATTTAGAAATTCTGGCATCAGATTGATTCGTGAAGGTGTAGTAATTTATACTGGTGAATTAGCATCTTTAAAACGCTTTAAAGACGATGTTAAAGAAGTAGCAAAAGGATATGATTGTGGAATACAAATAAAAAACTACAATGATATTTTTGAAGGAGATGTTATTGAAGCTTTCCAAGAAGTTGCTGTAAAAAAGAAATTGAAATAAGTTTTATTACGTAAGTTAAAAAAAGCGACCATTAGGTCGCTTTTTTTATGTTAAGTTTTTAATCTTTTTTTGGTTTAAAATAAAAGGCATTGGTAAATTTTTGTTTTATTCTTACCAAGGCTCTGTCTGCTTCCAAACGTGTTTTAAAATTGCCCACCCAGATTTTATAGTTTGGTGTTTCAAACTCCATAGAAGAATCCCATTCGCCAAAAGAAGACCTGAAATCAGTCCTTGCTTTCTCAGCTCCTGGACGATTACCACTATAAATTTGAATGGTATAATTAGTTTCCGAAGCGTTGACCTCTTTCTTTATCTTTAACAAGGCATCAATCTGCTTGTCTTGATTCACTTCAACAGTAGCTTGCTGAGCAGTAACATTAACAAAAGAAAAGAGTGTAATAAATACTATATGAAGTAAGTGCTTGGATTTAATTTTTTTCATCTTTTTTTATTTTACAGCAAATGTAAAGCATAACAACGGAAACATCTGCAAAATTATTATTTAGAATGTTTATAAATTATAAATTAACGCTTCTCTAACATTTCTAAAATCGACTTTAAATGTTACTTTTGTGCGAGATTTTTATAACCGAACATTTTTCTTTTATGAAAAAATCGTACCAAAGTTTGGAAGACAATTCTACTAATAATATGAAACAGGTGAAATACCGTAACTTAACCATTAAAAGTGTACTGCTTGGTTTCGTTTTTTTATTAACTTTTTCTACTACATTACTTGCTCAAGATGGTGATCCTGCAAAAGGGAAAACCTTGTTCAACACCAATTGTGCTGCATGCCATAGCTTAGACAAAAAACTTACGGGTCCTGCACTTCGAGGTGTAGAGGCTAGGTTAGATGAGCAAGGCTTAGATAGAGAATGGATAAGTGCATGGATTCGTAACAGTGCCGCTGTTGTTAAATCTGGCGATGCTTATGCAAACAAAATTTACGACGAATATAATGGCGCAGCAATGACAGCTATGCCGCAACTTTCAGATCAAGATATTAGTGATATTCTTGCATATACCGCTACAGAAGCGACTACAGCTCCTTCAGAGACTGGAGATACAGCTGTTTCTACTGCTGCTCCTGCTGAACCTGGAATTTCCAACAACTTAATTCTAGGAGCCTTAGCATTATTATTTATGCTATTAGCGTTTGGTTTAATTCTAGTTAATAAAACATTACGTCGTTTTGCAGAAGCAAACAATGTCGAAATAGCTGAAGCTACAAAACGTAAGTCAGTATGGAAAGCATTTGTACAGAACCAATTTTTAATGTTAGTTACTGCTATTTTCTTTTTGTTAGCTAGTGGTTATTTTGCGTATGGTTATATGATGCAAGTTGGTGTAGATCAAGGTTATCAGCCAGTACAACCAATCCATTTCTCTCATAAAATTCATGCAGGAGATAATGGTATAGACTGTAAGTATTGCCACTCTTCAGCTAGAGTGAGTAAAACTTCTGGAATACCTTCGTTGAATGTATGTATGAATTGCCATAAATCAATTTATGAATATAATGGAGAAACAACAGCTGAATACGATAAAGCGTTTTACGATGGTGAAATCAAGAAATTATATGCTGCTGCTGGTTGGGATGATGTAGATCAACAATACACTGGAGAAACGCAACCTGTTAAATGGGTAAGAATACACAATCTACCTGATTTTGCTTACTTCAATCACTCACAGCATGTGTCTGTTGCAGGTTTAGAATGTCAAACATGTCATGGACCTGTTGAAGAAATGGAGATTATGTATCAATACTCACCATTAACAATGGGATGGTGTATTAACTGTCACAGAGAAACTAACGTGAAAGTTCAAGACAACGAGTATTATACAAAAATACACGAACAATTATCAAAAAAATATGGTGTTGACCAACTAACAGCTGCTCAAATGGGTGGTTTGGAATGTGGTAAATGTCATTACTAAAATATTAAAGAAGTTAATTCAATTATAATATGTCATCAAACAAGAAATACTGGAAAAGTGTTGAAGAGCTAAATGAAAATGGTAGCTCATTTGTTGAGGCGCTAAAGCACAAAGAGTTTGTTCAAGAAATTCCTGTAGATGAATTTTTAGGCGATAAAAAAACATTGGAATCTTCTTCTACAACACGACGTGATTTCTTAAAATACGTTGGTTTTAGTACTGCTGCTGCATCTTTGGCAGCTTGTGAAGGACCAGTGATTAAATCTATTCCTTACGTTGTGCAACCAGATCAGATTATTCCTGGCGTTGCAAACTATTATGCATCAACAATTGCCAATGGATATGATTTTGCAAGCGTATTGGTAAAAACACGTGAAGGTCGTCCTATTAAAATCGAAAACAATGATTTAGCTGCTGCCAATGGAGGAGCAAACGCTAGAGTTAATGCTTCTGTATTGGATTTATATGACAGCTTAAGAGTCGCTAATCCTAAGAAAAACGGAGAAGATAGTTCTTGGGTTGAGTTTGATGCTGATACAACTGCTGGACTTAATGCTGCTATGGCTTCAGGAAAAGATATTGTGTTATTAACACAAACTTTTGCAAGTCCATCAACATCTAAATTAATTTCAGAGTTTAAAGAAAAGTATGGTAATGTTCGTCATGTAGTGTATGATGCAATTTCAGAATCTGCCGCTGCTGACGCTTACCAAAATAAATATGGAGAACGTGGTTTAGCTAATTACGATTTCTCTAAAGCAATGACTATTGTGTCTATTGCAGCTGATTTCTTAGGAGATTGGCAAGGAGGCGGATTTGATTCAGGATACACAAAAGGACGTATTCCTAAAGAAGGGAAAATGTCTCGTCATATTCAGTTTGAATCTAACATGAGCTTAACTGGAGCTAATGCAGATAAACGTGTTCCTTTAAGACCAAGCGAACAAAAAGTAGCTTTAGCTAAATTATACGGAAAAATCACAGGCAATGCAGTATCAGGTAATCTTCCCGAGCATATTGAAGAAGCTGTAAATTCTGCTGCATCTGAATTGCTTAAAGCTGGCAGTAACGCTGTTGTGGTTTCTGGAATTCAAGATGTCAATGCTCAAACTTTAGTGCTCGCTATTAATGAAGCACTTTCAAGTAAGGCATTTGACCCTAAAACAGCTATAAAAACAAGACAAGGTAATAATGCTGAGGTTTCAAAATTAGTTGCTGATATGAATGCAGGAACTGTTGGTGTTTTGATTATGAGTGGTGTAAACCCAGTTTATAGCTTACCAAATTCAGAAGAATTTACTTCTGGTTTAGCTAATGTTAATATGACTGTTGCGTTTTCCATGAAGGAAGATGAAACATCAATTAATGCTCAGTACATTGCAGCTGCACCTCATTACTTAGAATCTTGGGGAGATGTTGAAATGAAAAAAGGACACTATGGTTTAACACAACCAGCTATTCGCCCTTTATTTGATACAAGACAATTTCAAGAAGCTTTATTAATATGGAATGGCAATAGTATGTCTTACCATGATTATATTAAAGACAATTGGAATACCAATATATTAAATGGCTCATCATGGAATCAAGCATTACACGATGGTGTATTTGTTGGAGCTACAACTGCTACTGAAGAAACTTCTGAAAATAATGTTGATGAAGCAACTGAAGAACCTATTAGCACAAACTTAAGTGCAATTGCTAATATTCTAGCGTCAACAGCATCTTCTGGAATGGAGTTGACACTTTATCCAAAAACAGGAATGGGAGACGGCCAACAAGCTAATAACCCATGGTTGCAAGAGTTTCCTGATCCTTTAACAAGAACAACTTGGGACAACTATTTAACTGTTTCTGAAGCTGATGCTAAGGAGTTAGGCTTATATTTAGAGCCAAGTACATTCTTTAATCAAAGTAGTCATGATGCAACAGGTGGATTAAACGGTAAGTATGCTAATGTTACAGTAAATGGAGTAACAATTACTGCTCCAGTAATTATTCAACCAGGTCAAGCAAAAGGCACTGTAGGTTTATCATTTGGTTATGGTAGAACCGAAGGGTTGAAATCTGAAATGCAAACAGGTGTCAATGCCTTCCCATTATATACAAACTTTAACCCAACACAAGATGTAACTATTGAAGCTGCTTCAGGCAAACACGAATTTGCTTGTGTACAGTTGCACAATACGTTAATGGGTCGTGGTGACATAATTAGAGAAACCACGTTGGAAATTTTTAATACTGAGAAATCAAGTGTTTGGAATCCAATGCCAATGGTATCTTTAAACCATGAACCAACTGCAGTAACATCTCCAGACGTTGATCTTTGGGATGAATTTGATCGTTCAATTGGACATCATTTTAATCTGTCTATAGATTTAAATGCTTGTACAGGATGTGGAGCATGTGTGATAGCATGTCATGCTGAAAATAACGTTCCAGTTGTTGGTAAAGAAGAAATTCGTCGTAGTCGTGATATGCATTGGCTACGTATAGATAGATATTATTCATCTGAAGAATCATTTGAAGGTGATGATGAAAAGAAAGATAATATAAAAGGATTAGGAAGTTCACTTAGTACGTTTGGCGAAATGGAATCTCCATCAGCTAATCCGCAAGTAGCGTTCCAACCAATCATGTGTCAGCATTGTAATCATGCACCTTGTGAAACAGTTTGTCCTGTGGCAGCAACATCTCATGGTCGTCAAGGTCAAAACCACATGGCGTATAACCGTTGTGTAGGTACAAGATACTGTGCAAACAACTGTCCTTACAAAGTGCGTCGTTTTAACTGGTTCCTATACAATGAAAATGATGAATTTGATTACCACATGAATGATGATTTAGGTCGTATGGTTATTAATCCAGACGTTACTGTAAGATCTCGAGGTGTGATGGAAAAATGTTCTATGTGTATTCAAATGACACAAAAAACAATTCTTGATGCAAAACGTGATGGAAGAGAAGTAAAACCTAACGAATTTAAAACGGCATGTTCAGTTGCTTGTAGCAATGGAGCAATTAAGTTTGGTGATATCAATGAGAAACACAATGATATTGCAGCATTAAAAGATGATGAAAGAGCGTATCACTTATTGGAAAGTGTTGGTACAAAACCAAATGTGGTGTATCAAACCAAGGTAAGGAATACAAACAAAGCATAAATTAATTAAGAAACAATTATAAAAGGATTATGGCGTCTCATTACGAAGCACCTATTAGAAGACCTTTAGTTACAGGAGAAAAATCGTACCACGATGTATCTGTGGACGTAGCTGCTCCAGTTGAAGGGAAAGCAAATAAATCTTGGTGGATTGTATTTTCAATTGCATTAGCAGCTTTCCTTTGGGGAATAGGTTGTATCATTTATACAATTTCAACAGGAATTGGAACTTGGGGATTGAACAAAACCGTAGGTTGGGCTTGGGATATTACTAACTTCGTTTGGTGGGTTGGTATTGGTCACGCAGGAACACTGATTTCTGCAGTACTATTACTGTTCCGTCAAAAATGGAGAATGGCAATTAACCGTTCTGCTGAAGCAATGACAATTTTCTCAGTTGTACAAGCTGGTCTATTCCCAATCATTCACATGGGTCGTCCATGGTTAGGTTATTGGGTATTACCTATACCAAACCAATTTGGATCACTTTGGGTAAACTTTAACTCACCCCTGCTTTGGGACGTATTTGCAATCTCGACGTATTTATCTGTGTCATTGGTTTTCTGGTGGACAGGATTACTACCAGATTTTGCCATGATTCGTGATAGAGCGGTAAAACCTTTCCAAAAGAAAATATACTCATTATTAAGTTTTGGTTGGACAGGTCGTGCTAAAGATTGGCAACGTTTTGAAGAAGTATCATTAGTGCTTGCTGGTTTAGCAACACCGCTTGTACTTTCTGTACATACAATTGTATCCTTTGACTTCGCAACATCTGTTATTCCAGGTTGGCATACTACAATTTTCCCTCCTTACTTCGTTGCAGGAGCAATTTTCTCAGGATTTGCGATGGTTAACACGCTTCTTATCATTATGAGAAAAGTATGTAGCCTTGAAGATTATATTACAGTACAACACATTGAGCTAATGAACATAGTCATTATGATTACAGGTTCAATAGTAGGTGTGGCTTATATTACTGAGTTATTCATCGCATGGTACTCAGGAGTTGAATTTGAACAATACGCGTTCTTAAATAGAGCAACTGGACCTTACGCATGGGCTTATTGGATGATGATGTCTTGTAACGTATTCTCACCACAGTTTATGTGGTTCAAGAAATTGCGTACCAGCATTATGTTCTCATTCTTTATTTCCATTGTTGTAAACATTGGTATGTGGTTTGAACGTTTTGTAATTATTGTGACATCATTACATAGAGATTACTTACCATCATCATGGACCATGTTCTCACCAACATTTGTTGATATTGGAATTTTTATAGGAACCATTGGATTCTTCTTCGTACTTTTCTTATTGTATGCTAGAACGTTCCCAGTGATTGCTCAAGCCGAAGTAAAAACAATTTTAAAATCTTCAGGTGAACGTTATAAGAAAATCCGTGAAGCTGGAAAAAGTTTAGTTGGAACAGGAGCTGATGCTAGAACCTCTTCAATTTCAGCAGCACCTAAAACAAAAGCGAAAGAAGATAACTCAGATAAAGTAAACTCATTATTTGAAGGTATAGGGAAATTTGATGCAGCTACTCAAACAGCTGATGATTTGAAACAGATTAATGGTATTGGCCCTAAAATGGAAGAAGTACTTAACGAGATAGGTATTTACACATTCCTTCAGGTAAGTAAGATGACAAAAAAAGAATATGACTTGTTAGATTCAATTACAGGTTCTTTCCCTGGAAGAGCTGAACGTGATGATTGGGCAGGACAAGCTAAAAAATTAATAAATTAAACGTAGACAATGGAAGCTTCTAAAGTAATTCACGCTATATATACAGATGACGATGTATTAATGTCTGCCGTTAAAAAAGTAAAGGCTGCTAAGCATCACATTGAAGAAATTTACACGCCTTTTCCAGTTCATGGACTAGACAAAGCTATGGGCTTGGCACCAACTCGTATTGCAATTGCATCATTTATATATGGCTGTATTGGTTTAACAGTATCAATAGTTATGATGAACTATATCATGATAGAAGATTGGCCACAAAACATTGGTGGAAAACCAAGTTTCAGCTATATAGAAAACATGCCTGCATTTGTACCAATCATGTTTGAGTTAACGGTGTTTTTTGCAGCACATTTAATGGTTATAACATTTTATTTAAGAAGTAGAATGTGGCCATTTAAAAAAGCTGAAAACCCTGACCCAAGAACTACTGACGACCATTTTTTAATGGAAATCCCAGTTCACGGAAATATAAAAGATTTAGAAGCATTGTTAGCTGAAACAGGAGCTGTTGAAATTAATATCGTAGATAAAGAAGAAGCACACTAGAGATATGAAAAGTTTATTTAAAATAACACTAGTTGTAATGGTAATGATGGTAATTGTATCATGTAAAAAAGACACAAGACCAAACTATCAATTTATGCCAAATATGCAAGCACCTGTTGGCTATGAAACCTATGGTGAATATGATGTTTTTCCAGGAGAACAATCAGCGATGTTGCCTGTTGAAGGAACAATAGCAAGAGGCTACTCATTGTTTGATTATGGAAGTTCAAACGAAGAATTCTTAAGAGCAAAGGCCGAATTGATGAGCCCATTAGATTCAACTCAGGTTGATTTTGCAAGAGGGAAAGAATTATACGATATTTATTGTGGTATTTGTCACGGAACAAAAGGTGATGGGCAAGGTAACTTAGTGAAACGAGAAAAAATACTTGGTATACCAAGTTATGCTGATGTTGGTAGAGCCATTAATGAAGGAAGTACTTACCATACTATATATTATGGAAAAAACGCAATGGGTTCTTATGCTAATCAGTTAAATGAAGAAGAACGTTGGCAAGTAGTAGCTTATGTACTTAAGTTAAAATCAGATTTGGAGAAATAATATTAGATAAAGATTATTACAGAATAATATGTACACGTTATCAAATAGATTAAAAATATTTTCAGTAGCATTAATGCTTTTAGGAGCGCTTGGGTGGTTTTATTCATATTCAGCTTCTCATGTGTCCTTAGATGAAGTAAAAACAATGTTAGCTGAAGAAGCATCTCACGGAGGAGGTCATGGCGAAGCAGCAGATGCTCATGCAGTAGCAGAAGAAAGCCATGCAGCAACTGATTCTCATGAATCTGGAGGACTTACAGCAGAAGCCCACGATGATGAACATGCAGAACATGTGATGCACCAAATTCACAACAGACCTTATTCTGCACTTTACGTTGCAGCATTCTTTTTTATGATGATTGCACTTGGAGCATTAGCATTTTACGGTATTCAGTATGCATCTCAAGCAGGTTGGTCTCCAGTATTATTTAGAGTCATGGAAGCCATAACCTATTACTTACTCCCTGGAGCTTTAATAGTTTTAGCAATTGCACTTTGGGGCGATGATCATATTTTTGTATGGATGAATCCAGATATGGTAAATCCAGAGAGTGCTGATTATGATGCCTTAGTGGCAAATAAATCAGGATGGTTAAATAAATCGGCATTCACTATCAGAGCTTTAATTTATATCGCTGGTTGGAGTGCTTACAGATATTTCTCTAGAAAATTCTCTTTAGCACAAGATAACGCAGACATTAATGATAATAGAAATTTCAAGAAAAATTTCCGCATTTCGGCAGCTTTCTTAGTATTTTATATTTATACAGAATCAATGATGTCTTGGGACTGGATAATGAGTGTTGACCCTCACTGGTTCTCTACTTTGTTTGGGTGGTATGTGTTTGCTAGTATGTTTGTAAGCGGTATTACAGTAATTGCTTTAATTACTATTTACTTGAAATCTAAGGGACTAATGGAGTTTGTTAATGATAGCCACATGCATGATTTAGCAAAATTCATGTTTGCAATTAGTATTTTTTGGACATACCTATGGTTTTCACAGTTTATGTTAATTTGGTATGCCAACATTCCAGAAGAAGTTACTTATTTTGTAACAAGAATTGAAGATTATAAACTACCATTCTTTGGAATGTTGGTAATGAACTTTATTTTCCCATTCCTTGTTTTGATGAACAGCGATTACAAACGTATTCCATGGTTTATTGTCATGGCTGGAATCGTGATACTTATAGGACATTATGTAGATGTATTTAATATGATAATGCCAGCAACCGTTGGAGATAGATGGTCTATTGGCTTACCAGAGTTAAGTGCTGTTGCATTATTCTTAGGATTATTCTTACTATTGGTATTTTACGCACTTTCAAAGGCGCCATTATTACCAAAAGGGAATCCATTTATTAAAGAAAGTGAACATTTTCATTATTAATTAAATTAAATAAAGAAGAGATATAACAATGACTGCTTTATTAACAATTATAGTTTTAGTATTTATTACAGTTGCAATTTGGCAAATGGTTAAAATATTTGATTTGGCTAATGTCAATAATGAAAATGCACAAATAGCAAATGATAAAGACAACAAGTTGAATGCATATTTAATGCTAGGGTTTTTAGCATTTATCTATGTCATTACCATAGTATGCTTTGTGTTTTGGGGAGATTTGCCATTAATGTCTAATTCAGCGTCAGAACATGGGCCACAGATAGACAATTTAATGATTATCTCAATGGTAATCATTTTCATTGTTCAAACCATCACACAGTTTTTATTACACTATTTTGCCTATAAATATAAAGGCGAAAAAGGTAGAAAGGCTTTATTTTATGCAGATAATGATAAGTTAGAATTTATTTGGACAATCATTCCAGTAATTGTATTAGCAGGATTGATTATTTATGGATTATTTACTTGGTCAGATATCATGAATGTTGAACAAGACGATGATACACTTGTTGTAGAGTTATATGCGCAACAGTTCAATTGGAAAGCTAGATATGCTGGTGAAGACAATGTTTTAGGCGAAGCCAATGTAAGATTAATAAACCTTGACAATGCAAATATTTTAGGATTAGATGAATCTGACCCTAACGCACAAGATGATATTATAACTACCGAATTGCATTTACCAGTCGGTAAAAAGGTGTTGTTTAAAATGCGTTCACAAGACGTATTGCATTCAGCATACATGCCTCATTTTAGGGCACAAATGAACTGTGTTCCAGGCATGATTACACAGTTTGGATTCACTCCAACAGTAACAACTGCCGAAATGCGCCAGAACCCTGATATTATTGATAAAGTGGCAAATATCAATAAAATTAGAGCAAACAATAAAGAAGAAATTGAAGCTAGAGGACAAGACGTAAGATATGAATTTGATTACTTATTACTTTGTAATAAAATTTGTGGTAAGTCACACTACAATATGCAAATGAAAATTATTGTGGAAACTGAAGAAGAATACAATGCTTGGCTAAAAGAACAAAAAACGTTCAAGAATTCTTTAGTTCAAAATTAATAAAATTAAGATTTAAAAATTAGATATAGATTATGTCAGCACACGCAGATACTCACGACCACGACGATCACGGACATCATCATCATAAAGAAACATTTGTAACTAAATACATATTTAGTCAAGACCATAAAATGATTGCCAAGCAGTATCTTATAACAGGTACTATTATGGGAGTTATTGGCGTACTAATGTCTATGATGTTTCGTATGCAAATCGCTTGGCCAGAAGAGCCTAATGTACTATTTGAAGCACTATTAGGAAAATGGGCTCCAGATGGTGTTATGGATGCCGATATTTATTTGGCATTAGTAACCATACATGGTACTATAATGGTATTCTTTGTATTAACTGCAGGATTGAGCGGAACTTTTAGCAATCTATTAATTCCGTTGCAAATTGGTGCTAGAGATATGGCTTCAGGTTTCTTAAACATGGTGTCTTATTGGTTATTCTTCTTGTCAAGTGTAATCATGGTTATTTCACTATTTGTAGAAGCAGGCCCAGCATCAGCAGGATGGACTATTTATCCTCCATTGAGTGCATTGCCTATGGCACAAGCAGGTTCAGGAATGGGAATGACCTTATGGCTAGTATCAATGGCAATTTTTATTGCCTCATCTTTATTAGGTTCATTAAACTATATTGTTACCGTAATTAATTTACGTACAAAAGGAATGTCTATGACAAGACTTCCATTAACAATTTGGGCATTTTTTATTACTGCTGTTATTGGTGTAGTATCTTTCCCAGTATTATTATCGGCAGCCTTGTTATTAATAATGGATAGAAGTTTTGGCACGTCCTTCTTCTTATCAGATATATTTATACAAGGTGAAGTGTTACATTATCAAGGAGGTTCACCAGTATTATTTGAACATTTATTCTGGTTCTTAGGGCATCCAGAGGTATATATTGTAATATTACCAGCCATGGGACTTGTGTCCGAAATTATGGCAACAAACTCGCGTAAACCTATATTTGGTTATCGTGCAATGATTGCTTCAATTTTGGCTATTGCATTTTTATCAACCATTGTTTGGGGACACCACATGTTTATCTCTGGTATGAACCCATTCCTAGGTTCAGTATTTACATTTACAACATTATTAATTGCAATTCCATCAGCCGTTAAAGCCTTCAACTGGATTACAACACTATGGAAAGGTAATTTACAAATGAATCCAGCTATGTTATTTTCTATTGGATTTGTATCAACATTTATTACTGGAGGTTTAACAGGAATTATTCTAGGAGACAGTGCATTAGATATTAACGTACATGATACTTACTTTGTGGTAGCTCACTTTCACTTAGTAATGGGAATTTCTGCATTGTATGGAATGTTTGCAGGTATTTATCATTGGTATCCAAAAATGTTTGGTAGAATGCTTAATAAAAACTTAGGATACATTCATTTCTGGATTACTGCAATTTGTGCTTATGGTGTATTCTTCCCAATGCATTTTATAGGAATGGCAGGTTTACCAAGACGTTATTATACAAATAGTAATTTCCCTTTATTTGACGATTTAACAAATGTAAATGTAATCATTACCATTTTTGCTTTGATAGGTGGAATTGTTCAAATATTATACTTATACAATTTCTTCGGAAGTATTTTCTTCGGAAAGAAAACAGTTCAAAACCCTTGGAGATCTACAACATTAGAGTGGACAGCTCCAATAAAGCATATTCACGGAAACTGGGAAGGTGATATTCCTCATGTTCACCGTTGGTCTTACGATTATAGCAAGCCAGGTCATGATGAAGATTTCGTGCCTCAGAATGTACCTTTAAAAGAAGGTGAAGAAGAGTTACAACATTAACTGAATTTGATTCAATAATATATTGAAAGCCTTTCCTTAAAACAGAAAGGCTTTTTCTTTATATTTGTTTATACATTTTTAAATGTCACCTTGAGCGCAGTCGAAAGGTCTTTTTTATAAACTAAATGAGATTCCCACTTTCGTGGGAAATGCTATGAACGAAAATCTAGATCCATCCAACGAACACTTTTCTCCAGAAGAATTAGATGTTGAAAAAAAATTGAGACCACTATCTTTTGAAGATTTTACAGGTCAAGATCAAGTATTGGAAAATCTTAAAATATTTGTTCAGGCAGCAAACGGAAGAAGTGAAGCATTAGACCATACCTTGTTTCATGGACCTCCTGGATTAGGAAAAACAACTTTGGCACATATTCTTGCCAATGAATTACAGGTTGCTATTAAAGTAACATCAGGACCAGTTTTAGACAAACCAGGTGATTTAGCAGGATTACTCACTAACCTCGAAGAACGTGATGTCTTGTTTATTGATGAAATTCATCGCTTGAGTCCAATTGTTGAAGAATATCTTTATTCAGCAATGGAAGACTACAAAATTGATATTATGATCGAAACTGGACCAAATGCACGAACAGTTCAAATCAATTTAAACCCATTCACTTTAATTGGAGCTACAACACGTTCAGGATTGTTGACCTCGCCAATGCGAGCACGTTTTGGTATTCAAAGCAGATTACAATATTACAATACCGAACTTTTAACAACCATTGTACAACGAAGTGCAAGCATCATTGATATTCCTATTTCTATGGAAGCAGCTGTTGAAATAGCAGGACGAAGCAGAGGTACACCAAGAATAGCCAACGCCTTATTACGCCGAGTTAGAGATTTTGCTCAAATAAAAGGTGATGGAAAAATTGATATTAAAATAGCAAGGTTTGCTTTGGAAGCACTTAACGTAGATGCACATGGATTGGATGAAATGGATAACAAAATCTTATCTACAATCATTGATAAATTTAAAGGAGGACCTGTTGGCATTACAACCTTAGCTACAGCTGTGAGCGAAAGTGCAGAGACTATTGAAGAAGTTTACGAGCCATTTTTAATACAACAAGGCTTTATTATGAGAACTCCAAGAGGTAGGGAAGTTACTGAATTGGCCTACAAACATCTCGGAAAAATCAAAGGTCCAACTCAAGGAGGTTTATTTTAGAATAAATGTCAGTTTGAGCGCGGTCGAAGTCCAATTGAAAGATAAAATTAAATATACAGAACTCATCAAAACCGAAGCCAAACGCCTCGGTTTTTTGTCTTGCGGTATTAGTAAAGCTGAATTTTTAGAAACCGAAGCTCCTCGATTAGAAAATTGGCTTAAAAATAATATGCATGGTGAAATGCGTTACATGGAAAACCATTTTGATAAACGTTTAGATCCTACTAAATTGGTTGAAGGATCTAAAAGTGTTGTGTCTTTATTATTGAACTATTTTCCTTCAGAAATTCAAAAAGATAAATCTGCTCCTAAAATTTCTAAATATGCTTACGGAACGGATTATCATTTTGTCATAAAAGACAAACTCAAATCGCTTTTACATATTATTCAAGATAAAATTGGAGAAGTTCATGGTCGTGCGTTTGTAGATTCTGCTCCAGTATTGGATAAAGCTTGGGCAGCAAAATCTGGATTAGGTTGGATTGGGAAGCATAGTAATTTACTCACACAACAAGTAGGCTCTTTTTATTTTATAGCTGAATTGATTATAGATTTGGAATTGGAATATGATACAGCAACCACAGACCATTGTGGCACTTGTACAGCTTGCATTGATGCTTGTCCAACGCAAGCAATTACTGAGCCTTATGTGGTGGATGGAAGTAAATGTATTTCATATTTTACCATAGAACTTAAAGAAAATATCCCAACAGAATTTAAAGGTCAGTTTGACAACTGGATGTTTGGTTGTGATGTGTGCCAAGATGTATGTCCATGGAACAGGTTTTCTAAACCACATAACGAACCATTGTTTAATCCGCATCCTGAATTATTGGAAATGTCAAAAAAAGATTGGGAAGACATCACAGAAGACACCTTTAAAAAAGTTTTTAAAAAATCAGCAGTTAAACGAACCAAATTTTCTGGTTTAATCAGAAATATTCAGTTTTTAAAAGAAAAGCAATAATATTTCTTAATTAGCGCTAACGGTTTAACTTTGTATTTACAATAATAACTAACTTATGAGTAAGGAAAGTAAACGTAGAGAAGCTTTATTATATCATTACAAGCCAACTCCTGGTAAAATTGCCGTTGTTCCAACAAAAAAATACGCAACCCAACGTGATTTGTCATTAGCATATTCACCTGGAGTTGCTGAACCTTGTTTGGAGATTGAAAAGAATCCAGCAAATGCCTATAAATATACAACAAAAGGGAATTTAGTAGCTGTAATTTCTAACGGAACAGCTGTTCTTGGTTTAGGTAATATTGGACCTCTTGCTTCTAAGCCTGTCATGGAAGGTAAAGGTTTACTTTTTAAGATCTTTGCCGACATAGATGTTTTTGATATAGAAGTAAATACCGAAAACATTGAAGAGTTCATACAAACTGTAAAGCATATTTCACCAACATTTGGAGGTATCAACCTTGAGGATATTAAAGCACCTGAAGCTTTTGAAATTGAACGCCGTTTAAAAGAAGAATTAGATATTCCGGTAATGCACGACGATCAACATGGCACTGCAATAATTTCTGCAGCAGCATTACTGAATGCTTTAGAGATTACGAATAAAAAAATTAAAGACGTAAAAATTGTTGTTAGTGGTGCAGGAGCAGCAGCCATTTCATGCACTAGATTATATCAATCGTTTGGAGCAAACCCTGATAATATAGTAATGCTAGACAGCAAAGGTGTCATTAGAAAAGATAGGGAAAACCTTTCTGCTGAAAAGACAGAATTTGCTACTTCTAGAAAGATTGACACCTTAGACGAAGCTATGGTTGATGCTGATGTATTCATTGGGTTGTCAATGGCTGATATTGTTACTCCTGAGATGTTAAAAACAATGGCAAAAGACCCAATTGTATTTGCTATGGCAAACCCAAATCCGGAAATTTCATACCAATTGGCAGTTGATACGAGGGACGATATCATTATGGCTACAGGCAGAAGCGATAATCCGAATCAAGTAAATAACGTTCTTGGATTTCCGTTTATTTTTAGAGGAGCTCTTGATGTAAGAGCCACTAAGATTAATGAAGAAATGAAAAAAGCAGCGGTTCTAGCGTTGGCTGAATTAGCAAAAGAAGCTGTGCCAGAACAAGTAAATGTTGCGTATTCTGAAACAAAACTTTCTTTTGGGAAAGATTATATCATTCCAAAACCTTTTGACCCAAGATTAATTGCAGTTGTTCCACCTGCTGTAGCTAAAGCCGCAATTGAATCAGGAGTAGCAAAAAAAACAATAACAGATTGGGACGCTTATGAAGATGAACTAAGAGCTAGACTGGGAAGTGACAATAAGATAGTTCGCTTAATGCATAGCAGAGCTAAATTAGACCCAAAACGTGTAGTATTTGCAGAAGCTGATCATTTAGCAGTATTAAAGGCGGCTCAAATTGTTCACGACGAAGGTATTGCTGTGCCAATTTTATTAGGAAGAAAAAAAGTCATTGAAGCATTGATGGAAGAAATTGAATTTGATGCAGATGTATTGATTATTGACCCAAAAAGTGACGAAGAAGAATCACGAAAAGATAAATACGCAGAAGTTTACTGGAAACAGCGTAAGCGAAGAGGGATTACATTATTGTCTGCAAAAAAATTATTACGAGAACGCAACTATTTTGCTGCAATGATGGTGAACGAAGGTGATGCAGATGCATTGATTTCGGGCTATTCAAGAAGTTATCCAACAGTTGTAAAACCAATTCTTGAACTTATAGGATTAGATAAGGGAGTTACTCGAATTGCCACAACCAACCTATTAATGACACAACGAGGACCAATGTTTTTAAGTGATACATCCATAAACATTGATCCAGATTCTAAAGATTTGTCAACTATTGCAAACATGACTGCTACAACAGTTAAGATGTTTGGTCTGGAACCAGTTATTGCAATGATTTCGTTCTCTAATTTTGGCTCATCGCAGCATCCAAATGCAAAAAAAGTAAGAGAAGCTGTAGCATATTTGCATAAATTTTATCCTAATTTAATGGTTGATGGCGAATTACAAACCGATTTTGCACTTAACAATGAAATGCTTCAGGATATTTTTCCATTTTCAAAATTAGCAGGAAAAAAAGTCAACACTTTAATTTTTCCAAACCTAGATTCGGCAAATATTACCTATAAGCTCTTAAAAGAATTAAACAAGGCAGATAATATAGGGCCAATAATGATGGGTTTAAAAAAACCTGCTCACATTTTACAATTGGATGCTAGTGTTGATGAAATTGTAAACATGACTGCCATTGCTGTGATAGATGCTCAGAAAAAACAAAAAAGGGAACAGTTGAGTAATAGCCTGAATTAAATAAATGTAAACCTATAATGTAAATAATTTTATTACATTTGAGTCGCTAACAAAACGTAATTAATGATTACTCATATTCAAGGGAAACTTACTGAGAAAAATCCTACTGACGTTGTGATAGACTGTAATGGTATTGGGTATTTATTAAATATCTCATTACATACCTATTCTCAAATTCCCGATACTGAAAATTTACGTCTTTATACTCATCTTCAAGTAAAAGAAGATTCTCATACACTGTATGGATTTTCATCATTGGCTGAGCGCGAAATCTTTAGACATTTAATTTCAGTTAGTGGTATAGGTACAAGCACAGCAAGAACGATGCTGTCATCTTTAACACCAAAACAAGTGCGCGAAGCCATTGCATCAGAAAACGTATCACTTATACAATCTGTTAAAGGTATTGGTCTTAAAACAGCCCAACGAGTTATTATTGAGCTCAAAGATAAAGTGATAAAAGTGTATGATATTGATGAAGCTGCTTATATTGCAAACAATACAAACAAAGATGAAGCGTTATCTGCTTTAGAGGTTCTTGGTTTTGCCAAGAAACAAGCTGAAAAAGTAATTGATAAAATACTAAATAATCAACCTGAAGCAAATGTTGAAACATTAATAAAAGAAGCCCTAAAAAATTTATAAAGAATTTGAAGACAACCAACTTTACATTTTCTAAACCAACCAAAACACTTGTATTATCTGTACTTATGCTTTTTGTGTATGCGATAACATTTGCACAAGAAGAGACTGAAACTGTTAGAGATTCAACATCAACTACATTTTCATTTGGTAATTTAACCTTGCCAAATCCAAATAGTATTGTGTCTAAATATACTTACGACCCACTAACAGACAGATACATTTACAACGAAACCGTAGGGAACTTTAATATTAATTACCCAATAATTTTAACACCTGCAGAATATCAAAGATTAGTACTCCAAGAAAATTTACGTAATTATTATAAACAAAAAATTGACGCAGCCGATGGAAAAAAGGATGGTGTTGAAGATTTACAAAAAAACCTCATTCCTGAACTATATGTCAATTCAAGCTTTTTTGAAACACTTTTTGGAGGGAACACCATTGAGGTAATACCACAAGGTTCGGTTGAAATGGATTTAGGTGTGCTTTATACAAAACAGGACAACCCTTCGTTTTCGCCAAGAAACAGAAGCAATTTCTCTTTTGATTTTGATCAAAGAATCAGCTTGAGTTTATTAGGTAAAGTTGGAACCAGATTGCAAGTAACAGCCAATTACGATACACAGTCCACTTTTGATTTTCAAAATTTAATAAAATTAGAATACACACCAACCGAAGATGATATCATTCAAAAAATTGAAGTTGGTAATGTGAGTATGCCATTAAACAGTTCACTTATTTCTGGCGCTCAAAGTTTATTTGGTGTAAAAACTCAACTACAATTCGGTAAAACAACCATTACAGGAATATTCTCTGAGCAAAAGTCGCAAACAAGGACAGTAGTTTCTCAGGGAGGCGGAACCTTGGAAGAATTTGAATTTTTTGGACTTGATTATGACGAAAACCGTCACTTCTTCTTAGCTCAATATTTCAGGAATAAATATGATGAAGCTTTACAAAACTATCCATTTATAAATTCACAAGTACAAGTTACTAGAATTGAAGTTTGGGTAACAAACAGAACAAGCCAAACAGATAACGTAAGAAACGTAGTTGCGTTTCAAGATTTAGGAGAATCGAATATTCTAGGTTCTGCTGTATCGGTTAACGTTGGTCCAAACTCTTTGCCTGATAATGGGAACAATAACTATGATCCAACAAACATTGGTGGTCCAGGATCTCAGCTAACAACAGCTGTTAGAGATATTGCAACGGTTCAAGCTGGTATTTTGGTGCCTGGAGTTAACGAAGGGTTTGATTATGGTAAATTAGAAAATGCTCGTAAATTAATTGAAGGCAGTGAATTTACTTTAAACACACAATTAGGATATATTTCATTAAATCAACGTTTGCAAAATGACGAGATTTTATCTGTAGCGTTTCAATACACAGTTGGTAACCAAGTGTACCAAGTTGGTGAATTTGCTAATGATGGTGTAGATGCTACTGATACTTCAATTGATGGAGGAACAGGAAATACCATTATCAATAATAATAACTTAGTTACTAAAATGCTTAAAAGTGCTGTGACTAATGTGGATCAGCCAATTTGGGATTTAATGATGAAAAACATCTATAACACTGGTGCTTTTCAATTAGACCAAGAAGATTTTAAACTTAACATTTTTTATACTGAGAGTTCACCACTCAATTATATAACACCAGTTAATGGCACTCCATTTCCAACACCTGAACCAAATGAAACTCCTTTGCAGGAAACGCCATTATTACGAGTCTTTAATCTGGATAGGTTAAACTTTAACAATGACCCTCAAGTAAATGGTGATGGCTTTTTTGATTTTGTTCCAGGTATAACAGTCATTCAACAAAATGGTAAAATAATATTTACCAATGTTGAACCATTTGGAAAATATTTATTTGATGTACTTGATATAGATGGAAACCCTACAGACAACGAAGCAGACTATAACGACATAGCTCAATTTAACGCCAACCAGAAAAAGTATGTTTATGATAAGCTTTACAAAGAAACTAAAACAGCTGCTTTGGAAGATGGTGAGAAAAATAAATTCCAAATTAAAGGTCGTTATAAATCGTCAGGGAGTTCAGGAATTCCAATAGGCGCATTTAATGTGCCAAGAGGCTCTGTGAAGGTGACAGCTGGAGGACGTGTGTTAGTTGAAGGTGTAGATTATACTGTAAATTATCAAATTGGCACAGTGCAAATTTTAGACCCTGCACTGCAAGCATCAAACACACCAATACAAGTGTCTGTTGAAAATAATGCTGTTTTTGGGCAACAAACAAAACGTTTTACTGGTCTTAATGTCGAGCATAAATTTAACGAAAATTTTGTTGTTGGCGGAACATTCTTAAACCTTAGTGAGCGCCCAATTACTCAAAAAGCAAATTATAATAGTGAACCAATAAATAACACTATTTTTGGTCTTAATGCAAATTATTCAACCGAAGTTCCTTTTTTAACTCGTTTGGTAAATAATCTTCCTAACATTGATACTGATGTAGAATCAAATTTTTCAATACGTGGAGAATTTGCTTACTTATTGCCAGGTTCACCAAAGGGAACTGATTTTCAAGGTGAAGCAACTTCTTATGTTGATGATTTTGAAGGTACTCAAAATGCCATTGAATTACTCACGCCTCAATCATGGTTCTTATCAAGTAGACCAAGAAATTTAGGAAGGGTTTATGCTGAAGGTGATGAAGACGATAATGGAATACAAAACGGGTTTGACAGAGCGTTCTTAAACTGGTATACCATTGACCCAATTTTTTATAGTAGTCAAAAACCTAGCGGTATTACAGATGACGATTTATCAGACCTCTATACAAGACGTGTTTTTATTGACGAAATTTTTCCGCAAACAGATATTGTACAAGGACAAAATACTATAATTCCAACATTGGACCTATCCTTTTATCCTTCAGAAAGAGGTCCATATAATATGGATCCAAACGAAACAGATGATGTGCTTGATAATCCACAAGATAGTTGGGCAGGAATTATGAGACAACTAACGTCTACAGATTTTGAGCAAGCTAATGTTGAATATATTGAGTTTTGGCTACTGGACCCTTTCTTAAATAATCCAACCAATCCAGGAGGGAAATTGACCATTAACCTTGGTAATATTTCTGAGGATGTATTAAAAGATGGGAGAAAACAATACGAAAACGGACTTCCTGAAACAGGTGATATTAGCTCATTGCCACAAACCGTTTGGGGCAGTGTAGTGCCACAAAACCAATCGTTAATTTATGCTTTTTCTACACTTGGTGGTGAACGCAACAACCAAGATGTTGGATTTGATGGTTATGATGATAATGAAGAAGCTACAGTATTTCCAGCTTTTGCTGGATTAGAAGATCCAGCAAAAGATAACTACACCTATTTTTTGAATACTGAAGGAAATATTTTTGAACGTTATAAAAAATACAATGGGTTGCAAGGCAACTCACCAGATACGTTTACAGATACCAACAGAGGTTCTACAACACAACCAGATGTTGAAGATATAAACAGGGATAACACAATGAACACCATTGATAGTTATTTTGAGTACGAAATGAATATCACACCAACAAGCTTGGCAGACCCAAACAATCCTTATATTGTTGACAGAAAAGAAGATGATGTGTCGTTGCCTAATGGAGATAATGCCACAACCAGATGGTATCAGTTTAGAATTCCTTTAACCGAGCCAACAAACCAAGTAGGAGGTATCACAGATTTCCGCTCCATAAGATTTACAAGATTGTTTCTTAAAGAATTTACACAAAACACGATATTAAGATTTGCTTCACTGGATTTGGTAAGAAGTGATTGGAGACGTTATAAATTGTCACTTGATGATGAAGCAAATAACGACAATGATAACACGGATTTTTCTGTTGGTATTATTGGACTTTTAGAAAATGACGGCAACTACGTATCACCTCCAGGAGTTGAGCGAGAACAACTTAACAATAATAACACTATTGTAAGGCAAAACGAACAATCTTTAGTAGTAAATGCATGCGGATTAGAATCTCAAGATTCAAGAGCTGTTTTTAAAAATATAAGTGTCGATATGCGACAGTTTAAAAAACTGCGTATGTTCATTCATGCTGAAGAAGGAACAACCACTGGATTAGAAGATGGTGAAGCTGTTGGCTTTATTAGAATGGGTAACGATTTTACCCAAAATTTCTATCAAATAGAGATTCCACTTCAGGTAACTATTGGAGCATCAACAGATCCTGCAACAGTATGGCCAAATATAAACGAGATTAATTTACCAATTGAAGTTCTTGAACAAATTAAATCATTAGGAATTTCAGATGGTTCATTAAGTAATGACGATCCTACCTTTTATAATGTAATAGATGGAGTTTTAGACCCAAATGCCATTCCAGAGTTTTCACCTTATACTTTGGGGCAACAACGTGTTGCTATAAAAGGAAATCCTAATTTTGGAGACGTTAGAACCTTAATGGTAGGAATTAAAAATGGCGTTAGGGAAGATATCTGTGCCCAAGTGTGGTTTAACGAATTACGCTTATCAGACATGGATAACGAAGGTGGTTGGGCAGCTGTTGTAAATATGGACTCCAATATTGCAGATTTTATGGATGTTTCTGCAACAGGAAGACGCAGTACAACAGGATTCGGCACAATAGAGCAAGGACCAAACGAAAGAAGTAGAGAAGACATTAAACAATACGATGTTGTTACAAATATTAACTTAGGGCAATTATTACCAAAAAAATGGGGCATACAATTGCCATTTAATTACGGACAAAGTGAAGAGCTGATAACACCTGAATACGACCAGCAATACAAAGATGTTTCGTTACAAAGCAGATTAGATGCCGCAGAGACCAATGAAGAACGTGATATCATTAAAGAACAATCAGAATCTTATACAAAACGAACGAGTGTTAATTTTATAGGTGTAAAAAAGAATAGAACCAACGAGGAACAGAAACCGCGTTTTTATGATGTTGAAAACTTAACACTGAATTATTCATTTAACCAAACAGAACACCGTGATTATGAAATTGAAAATGCGCTAGATCAAAATGTAAGAGTCGGAGCAAATTACAATTTTAACTTTAATCCTATTAAAATTGAGCCTTTTAAGAAGAACGATTCACTGTTTAAATCGCAATACCTGAAACTACTTAAAGATTTTAACTTCAATATATTACCAACAAGCTTTTCACTAAATGCCGATATTATCAGGCAATTTAACAAACAGAAATTCAGGGAAATAGATTTAACTGGAGGCAATATTGGTTTAGAGGAACTTTTCAGAAGAAATTATACCTTCGATTTTCAGTATACTATTAATTATGATTTAACGGATGCTTTGAGCTTTAATTTTACTGCCGCAAACAACAACATTGTTAGAAATTATTTTCTTGAAGATAACTTAAATGGTGCTCAAGACCCAGATCTCGATGTTTGGGATGGTTTCTTTGATGTCGGTGATCCAAATAGGCAGTACCAACAGCTAGAACTTAATTATGAAGTACCTTTTAGTAAAGTGCCATTTTTACAATTCTTAAAAGCAAGCTATGCTTATACAGGAGATTTTCAATGGCAAAAAGGATCGGATTTATTTGGTAACCTAACTGTTAATGGCCAAACCTATGATTTAGGAAACACCATTCAGAATTCAAACAAACACCAACTTAATACTTCTTTAGATATGTCCAGGTTGTATCGTTATGTTGGTTTGGTCAAGAAAACAAGTGCAGGAGCTCAAGCAAATAGAGGTGTGCCTAATCCAAGAGCAAACCAGGATGCAGCTCAGACTACTTCAAAGTCAAATAAAGCTTACAATACCATGATTGATTTGGTGACCATGGTAAAACGGGTTCAAGTAAATTATTCAGAAAACAACGGAAGCTTTTTACCAGGTTATTTACAAACACCAGGTTTTATAGGTACACTTAAACCTTCATTTGGTTATACGTTTGGTAGCCAAAGAGATATTAGACAAATGGCTGCCCAAAATGGTTGGTTGACTATATTCCCTGAGTTTAATCAGCAATATTCTGAAAGACACACTAAAAATTTAGACTTTTCAGTAAATATTGAGCCAGTGAGTGATTTAAAAATTGATTTAACAGGAGGAAGGACTTACGCTGATACTTATACTGAAAACTTTAACACAACAGATACCAATGGTGATGGTTTAAGTGATATTTACAATTCACAAATTCAAAACACCTTTGGTAACTTTAATATTTCAACATCGCTAATCAAGACAGCTTTTGGTAAAAGTGACGAAACTGGATCTGATGCCTTTAATGATTTTAGAGCAAACCGATTAACCATTGCAAACCGATTAGCAACCCAAGCAGGAATAGATATTAATGATCCAGGAAACTTAGATGCAGATGGTTTTCCAATTGGTTACGGAAAAAGCAACCAAGCAGTATTATTGCCAGCATTTCTGTCAGCTTATACAGGAAAAGATGCTGGAAAAGTTAAATTGGGAGCTTTTAGAGATATTCCAGTACCAAATTGGACTTTAAAATATACAGGGTTTATGAAAATGAAATGGTTTAAAAAACACTTTAGCCGTTTTTCATTGACACATGGATACAATGCAACATACACCATCAACCAATTTAGAACAAACTTGGATTATGATGCAGACAACCCAAATGAACTTGATCAAGGAGGTAATTTTAAAAACAAAACCTTGTTTAGCAATATCAATTTAATGGAGCAGTTTAGCCCATTGTTTAAACTTGATATGGAAATGAAAAATTCGTTCAAAATTTTGGCCGAAGTTAAAAAAGACCGTCTACTTTCTATGAGTTTTGACAATAATCTATTAACTGAAATCAAAGGAAATGAATACATTATTGGTTTGGGTTATAGGTTTAAGGACGTAAAAATAAACTCAAAATTAGCTGGATCGCGTCAAATAATTAGGAGTGATTTAAATATGAAAGCAGATCTTTCATTAAGAGAAAACAAAACCATTATAAGATATCTTGATTTAGATAATAATCAAGTAACATCTGGACAATCAATATGGAGTTTAAAATATTCAGCAGATTATGCATTTAGTAAAAACCTAACAGGAATTTTCTATTTTGATTATTCGTTCTCTGAATATGCAATCTCAACGGCGTTCCCTCAAACCACCATACGATCTGGATTGACTTTACGCTATAACTTTGGAAACTAATTAACTAATCATTTATTTAAAAATTACATTATGAACATTCCATCAGATTTAAAATACACAAAAGACCACGAATGGATTAAAGTAGATGGCGATACCATTACGGTAGGAATTACAGATTTTGCTCAAAGCGAATTGGGCGATATTGTTTATGTTGAAGTTGAAACTGTTGACGAAACCCTTGATGCTGAAGAAGTATTCGGAACGGTTGAAGCAGTAAAAACCGTATCAGATTTATTTTTACCTGTCTCAGGTGAAATCATTGAATTTAACGAAATTTTGGAGGACGAACCAGAAAAAGTCAACGCTGATCCTTATGGAGATGGTTGGATGATTAAGGTAAAATGTTCAGACCTTTCTCAATTAGATGATTTATTATCTGCTGAAGATTACAAAACTTTAATTGGTGCTTAAAAAAAGCCTGCCATTATTGGCATTTACTTATACTATTGCATTAGCTGTAATTAGCTTACTAAACTCCAGTAAATTACCAAGTATAGACGTTAATAACAGCGATAAGTTTGCTCATGCAATAGCCTATGGCTTATTATGCTTTGTGTGGTACATGACGCTTAAAGCACATAAATTTTCAAGCGCACTTTTAATTGCAGTTTTTGTGGCTGTAATTTATGGTATAATTCTTGAGATATTACAAGGAACACTAACAGAAGCGAGAGTTCCGGATGTTTATGATATTCTCGCAAACTGTATTGGAGTTGCTTTTATTTCTATATTCATAACGATTAGAAATAAATCTCATGTAAAAAATTTATAAACCCTTGCTTTTTTAGCAAATTATTGGTTATTTTACCAATCTTGTAAAAACACGATTTGATTATGGAACCTAAAAAAAATCCACAAGCAGATGTTAGCAGAAATGGCTCAGTCTATTTTGCTGTAGGTCTTGCTTTAATGTTATTTGTAACATACAGTACTATTAACTACAAAACTTATGACAAAGAAGCTATTGACATAGGTATGGTAAATATGGATGCGCTTGATGAAGAAGAAATTCCTATTACAGAGCAAATTCAAACACCTCCACCACCTCCACCACCTCCAGCTGCTCCTGAAGTAATTGAAATTGTTGAAGATGAAGAGGAAATAGAGGAAACTGTAATTGAATCTACTGAAACTAATGAAGAAGAAGAAATTGTAGAAATTGAAGAAGTAGAAGTAGAAGAAGTAGAAGAAGATATCGAGGTGCCTTTTGCAGTTATTGAAAATGTGCCAATTTTCCCAGGTTGTGAATCTGGTAATAACGATGCAAAAAGAAAATGTATGTCTGATAAAATTACAGATTTTGTACAAAAGAAATTCAACACAGACTTAGCTGGAGATTTAGGTCTTTCAGGAAGACAACGTATTAACGTTATTTTCAAAATAGACAAAAATGGTAATGTTACAGATGTTCGCTCAAGAGCACCACACCCAAGTTTAGAAAAAGAAGCGGCGCGTGTAATTAATTTATTACCTAAAATGAAGCCAGGTAAGCAAAGAGGAAAGGCTGTTATTGTACCTTATTCTTTACCTATTTTATTCCAGGTTCAAGACTAAGAAAATATTTTTATAAAATCAAAATCCCGTTACAGAAATGTAACGGGATTTTTTTTGGTATGCTTCTTGTTGTTTTAAGACAATATTAACATTTTAAAACAATAATTATGAAATCAAAAAAAAATCCAAAAGCCGACGTGCGGAGAAACAGCTCAATTTATTTTGCAGTTGGATTAGTGTTAATGCTGTTCGCAGCAAATTACACAATCAATTATCGAACTTATGACAAAGAAATTAATGATCTTGCTTTGTTAGAAATCACTCCTTTGGTTGAAGAAGAAATTCCAATAACCAATCACCCAGTAACTCCTCCTCCAGTTGTTCCAGATCCAGTAATTCCTGATGACATTGAGATTATTGAGAACGATAAAGACATTGAGGAGTCGTTTATTGATACTTCAGAAATTGATGAATCTACTAAAATTATAGATATAGTAGATATTGTAATTGAAGAGCCAGATGATGAGCCAATAGAAGTTCCTTATGTGCTAATTGAAGATGTTCCAGTATTTCCAGGATGTGAAAATGTAAGTAAAAATGAAAGAAGAACATGCATGTCTGATAAAATCTCCAAACATGTGCAAAAGAAATTTAATGTTGGTCTTGCTGAAAATTTAGGCTTAATAGGAAAACAAAGAATTTCAGTGATGTTTAAGATTGACAAAAACGGGAATATTGTTGGTGTACAGTCTCGAGCACCACATCAAAAACTGGAAGAAGAAGCTGCAAGGGTTATTAATTTGTTGCCAAAGATGCAGCCGGGAAAACAAAGAGGAGAAGCTGTTACAGTAAAGTACTCTTTACCAATTATTTTTCAAGTTCAAAACTAGAATAATAATTAAAAGTCAAATCCCGTTACTGGTGGTAACGGGATTTTTTTATGCATTTAAGTGATCTACTTATAATATTAACATTTTAAAACAATAATTATAAGATGTTCAAAAAAGGAACTTACTAAAGTGTAAGTATCACTTAGCACAACGTAAAATTACAAAAAACCAAACCCTTAGGTTCTTGTGTAATGCTATTTAACATTCACAACCAATTACTTATTACAAGTTATCCTTTATTATTTTTTAAAGCTTGTTGTTATAGATTCTTGTTTTTTTGTTTCCTATAATCAAAAAATAGTATCTTTCAGCAATTAATAGTTTCCGCTAAAAAAATGAAGCAATACCTCCTACTTATATTTTTGTTTTTACAAATCCCTGTATTTGCCCAAGATATTTCAGATTTTGAAAAACCTCCAGTATTTGCTGAATGTGAAAATCAAGATATGGATAACTTAAAGACTTGTTTTTACAATCAGTTATCACAATTTGTATATACCAATTTTAAAGTACCGCAAATAGTAAAAGATGAAAATTACAAAGGAGAAGTTGTCGTGTTGTTTGAAGTAAATGCAGAAGGAAATTTTATAGTTATTTACACAGATGCTATGTATGATGAACTGAAAGAAGAAACCAAACGTGTTTTTAGCAAGCTACCTAAAATTACTCCTGCTTCCTATAACGGAATTACCACCTTCAAGCAGTATTCTTACTATATAAAAATTCCATTGGTAAGTCCTCAAGAACAGGCTAAACACATAAATGACACTAAGAATAAGACTGAGATTTCTGAATTAGAACAGCTTTCAAAAAACGAATATGATCAGCTAAACTCCTCTATAAAACCGTATACTGATAAGGCGTTTACAAGCCAATTGAATATTCCGTTTACACATCATTCTTATGCTAAATTTGATAGAAACATTAATCTTATTGGCACCAATAGCCATACAGCTTCAAAGCCCTTTATGTATGAAGATATGGCTCAGTATTACGATTTTAATGCTGAAAAAGAAGCCCTGAAAAAAGAAGGTGAAGCATGGTGGAAACGAAAATTGTACAACGAACACTTAGTGCAAATTCAAAGCGATGATTATTGGTTCACATTAGATCCTATTTTTGATTTTCAAGTCGGGAAAGATTCAGATGCAGATTTCAACACGACGTTTAATAACACAAGAGGTTTTTATGTGCAAGGTGGATTAGGAAAAAAGTTAAGTTTTTCGGCTTCAGTATACGAAAGTCAAGGACGTTTTGCACAATACTTTAATGAGTACGCTGAGAGTTTAAAAGCTTTTGGTCCAGATCCTGCTATTATTCCTGGTCGAGGTATTGGTAAAGAATTTAAAGATAACGCTTATGACTATCCAGTTGCAGAAGCATATTTAAGTTTTACACCTGCAAAATTTATAAATATTCAATTTGGTCATGGCAAAAACTTTATTGGTGATGGTTACAGATCTTTATTGCAAAGTGATGTGGCAAGTCCTTCACCATTTTTAAAATTAAGTACCAAATTTTGGAAAATAAAATACACCAATACTTGGATGTGGTTAAAAGATGTGCGTCCAGAAGTGACTGAAGATGGAGCATTTTTAACCAAGTATATGGCGAACCATTATTTAAGCTGGAACGTTTCAAAACGTTTTAATTTAGGATTATTTGAATCTGTTATGTGGACTAACACTAACGATAGAGGTTTTGATATTAATTATCTAAATCCAATCATTTTTTATCGTGCTATTGAATTCGAAACTGGTCAAGGAGCAGGAAATGCTATTGTTGGTGCTTCTGGAAAATACAAGGTTAATGATAATGTAAATATTTACAGTCAGTTTATTTTAGATGAATTCTCATTGAGCGATATAAAGGGAGGCGAAAAGAGTTGGAAAAATAAGTTTGGTTACCAAATTGGAGCAAAATATTACAATGCTTTTAAAGTGGATAATTTACTATTGCAATTTGAGTACAACAGAGTACGACCTTATACGTATTCGCACAATACTATTGTACTTAATTATGGACATAACAATCAGTCAATGGCACATCTTTGGGGTTCAAACTTTAGTGAAGCTATTATTATTGGTCGTTATAATTACAAACGCTGGTTTGCCGACGCCAAATTTGTGTTTGGAGTTCGTGGTTTAGACTTTAATGATGGCACTGATGATTTTAGTTATGGAGGTGATATTTACAGAAACTATAACGAAAGACCTTTTGATACAGGAATTGAAGTAGGTCAAGGAAATAGAACTAATATTTTTCATGCAGAATTGCAAGGAGGTTATTTGATAAATCCAGCAGCTAATTTGAAGTTATTTGCTTATCTGAGTTATCGTAACTTCAATCCAGAAGCAGAAACAGAAACAACTTTCAAGAATAGTACAGTTTGGTTCAGCTTAGGTTTAAGAACCGATTTGTTTAATTGGTATTTTGATTTTTAATGTTTTAAACTCTGATAAATTGTACGTCTAATTCTTTCAGAATTAATAAAACCAGTGCCATAATCTAAATCGTCATATTGTTTAGTAATCGCGCCATTAGCAGCAACTTCGTCTTCAGTTTTACCTTTATCAATCTCAGCCTGAACATTAGCTTTTAAATTTTCAAGCATTACTAAGAAAGATGCATATTCAGCTTTATTAGATACAGCTCCATGACCAGGAATAATCTTAGTATTATCGTTTACAAGTGATAAACCTTTTTTAACAGCGTTTATATAACCATCAATGGATCCTCCAGATTTTAAATCTATAAAGGGATAGCGACTTTTAAAATAGGTGTCACCAGTATGTAGCACATTACTTTTAGTAAAATAAAGTAGAGCGTCACCATCTGTATGCGCATGTTCTACGTGATATACTTTGACGTCTTCACCATTCATGTGCACATTTACACGATCGTTAAAGGTAATGATCGGCAAAGCCTCTTTTGAGCTTTCACCATCAATTAAACGCTTTCTAACATTTTCATGTGCAATGATTTTCACACCCTGTTTAGTCATATTTTCATTGCCTCCAGTATGATCACCATGGTAATGCGTGTTCACCAAAAACTGTAAGGGCTTATCACTAATGGCTTTTATGGCTTCAATAATTTTAGGTGTTAATCGTGCAAACTGATCGTCAATAATAAAAACACCATCATCACCAGCAGAGACACCAATGTTTCCGCCTTGCCCAACAAGCATATAAACATTGTTTGAGAGCTTTGTGGTCTCAATGTTGACCTCATTATTTTGACAATATGTATTTTCTGTTGCAAAAAGAAAAAGGCAAATCAAAACTAGTTGAAGATATTTCATGACGTGATTAATTTAAATATGACTTTAAAGATACTAAATATTGCTCACAATTAATTTTTATAAGTATCTTTGCCACCGCAAAACAGTAGCATTAAACAACCGATGTCAAGGGTTTCACAAGCAACCAATAAACAACCTTCAATAATCTCCGATTTTAAGGAAATCACCAAAATGAGATTATCACTTAGTGTGGTGTTTTCATCAATAGCTGGTTATCTTTTAGGCGCAGATGTGGTTGATTTCTATACTATATTGTTACTAGCATTTGGTGGTTATTTTATGGTTGGAGCCTCTAATGCGTTCAACCAAATTATTGAAAAAGATTTGGATGCGTTGATGGAGCGTACCAAAAACAGGCCAATTCCTGCTGAGCGAATCTCTGTAAAGTCAGCATTTGTTTTAGCATCTTTATTCACGATTTTTGGAATTGTTATTTTGTACATTATCAACCCACAAACAGCCATGTTTGGTGCAATTTCAATTTTTCTATACACAAGCGCCTATACGCCTTTAAAAACAAAAACGCCATTAGCGGTATTTGTTGGAGCCATTCCTGGAGCGATTCCTTTTATGTTGGGTTGGGTTGCTGCAACCAATGATTTTGGCATTGAACCTGGAACACTTTTTATGCTACAGTTTTTTTGGCAGTTTCCACATTTTTGGGCTATAGGATGGTTTTTACATGAAGATTATAAAAAAGCAGGTTTCAATATGCTGCCAACAGGAAAACCAGATAAGGCAACTGCTGTACAAACCATTATGTATACAGTTTGGACTATTTTGGTTTCGGTAATTCCGGTTTTCGGTTTTACGGGAGCATTAAAATTAACAGTTGTTGGAGCTGTAGTTGTATTTTTAATAGGTCTAATAATGTTGTATTATGCAATTCAACTTTTTAAAAAAAGAACAGTATTGTCAGCACGACAGTTAATGTTGGCAAGTGTTATATATATCACACTTGTACAAATTGTATATGTGGCAGATAAATTTATCAGATAATATGGATTTAACTCAAGGAACAGAAAAAGAAAAACATGGCAGAGCAAAAAAAATGATGCTTTGGTTTGGTATTGTGTCATTAATCATGTCATTTGCAGGTTGGACCAGTGCATTTGTGGTCAGTAGCTCCAGAGAAGATTGGCTAGATGGGTTTAAATTGCCAAGCTCATTTACCATAAGTGTTGTTTTAATAATCATTAGTAGTTTGACACTTATTCTTGCAAAACGAGCGTTAAAATCAGGAAATAGATCACAAACAACCTTATTTTTACTAATAACATTTGGATTAGGAGTTGGCTTTATTGTAAGTCAATTAATAGGCTTTCAACAAATTATAGATTTGGGATATAACTTTACTGGACCAACCAGTAATATCACCATGTCTTACATTTATATCATTGCAGCTGTGCACATTTTGCACGTTGTTGTTGGATTAATTTGTTTGTTGGTAGTAATTTATAATCATTTTAAACAAAAGTACAACACGGAAAATATGTTAGGGTTTGAGTTGGCTGCAAACTTTTGGCATTTCGTAGATATACTGTGGTTATACCTGTTTTTATTTTTATATTTTATGAGCTAATTGTTTGAGATTTAAAATCTCTTGAACTAGCTTTAAAGCCAACATTCTTGAAACGCTTTAATTTTTAGGGAAGGATGTTTCTTTAGATAAATAAAATGATTATTTTTGTGCAATTTTAAAAACGAAATTCATCTTATGGATAATACAGTTGTAAGTACTGGAACCGAAGGTAAAACTTGGGGAGGAGGCAACCAACCTCTAAAAGCTAGCTATGGTAAAATGATGATGTGGTTTTTCATCGTTTCTGATGCATTAACATTTTCTGGATTTTTGGCAGCATACGGTTTTTCAAGATTTAAATTTCTTGATTCTTGGCCAATTGCCGATGAAGTATTTACACACATTCCTTTTTATCATGAACCTGCTCCTATGATTTATGTAGCGTTCATGACATTTGTACTTATCATGTCTTCTGTAACAATGGTTTTGGCTGTTGATGCTGGACATGAAATGAAAAAAGCAAAGGTGACCTTTTATATGTTCCTTACCATTATTGGAGGTTTAATATTCGTTGGCTCACAAGCTTGGGAATGGGCAACATTTATTAAAGGCGATTATGGAGCTATTCAAACCAAGGGAGGAAGCATACTCCAGTTTGGCGAATATGTTGAAAAAGATGGTGAACAAGTTTTTAAGCGTGTAGCACTTAAAGATTTTGCAATCGCAGCAGAACATACAGATAGAACACAGCACGAAAGCAAAAACGGGATCTGGTTTTTAAGTGAAGGCACTTTGCCATCATATACTGTTGAAGAAGTTTTGCATGGTTTAAAAGAAAATTCAGATATTCTTGTAAGAACACAGATTATAAATGAAGATGGTCATAAAACAGTACTTTCAAGATCGGAATCTATAAAACAAATACAAGATAATGGTAAGATGGTAGTTGAAGGCGCAAACCTTCATGTAAATGAATATGGGACTCCTTTATTTGCAGATTTCTTTTTCTTTATTACAGGTTTCCACGGTTTCCACGTATTTTCAGGAGTTGTCATTAACATCATCATATTCTTTAATGTTATTTTGGGGACTTATGAAAAAAGAAAAAATTACGAAATGGTAGAAAAAGTTGGACTTTACTGGCACTTTGTAGATTTGGTTTGGGTATTTGTATTTACATTCTTTTACCTTGTTTAATAATAGATAATATATATTATAATGGCAGATCACGCACATAAATTAGAAATATTAAGAGGTTTAATAAAATTTAAATCTAACACTCAAAAGATTTGGGGAGTTTTAATCCTATTGTCTATAGTGACAACCGTAGAAGTTGTTTTAGGTATTTACAAACCAGATGCCTTTATGGCACATTTTTTAGGGATGAAAATTCTTAATTGGGTATTTATAATTCTTACCCTTGTAAAAGCGTACTATATTACTTGGGACTTTATGCACATGAGAGATGAAACTAAGGGATTAAGACGTGTTGTTGTTTGGACAGCAGTATTCTTAATTTGCTATTTAATATTCATCTTGCTTCAAGAAGGAGGCTATGTGTTTGATGTTTACCATCAAGAGTATATAAAGAACTTTTAATAAGTTAAAATGATATAAAAAAGGCGGTTTTAATAACCGTCTTTTTTATTTTTGCAACATGAACAAAGCATCACTTAAAAAACCAGTAATTTTAGGAATACTTTTTTTTCTTCCTGTCATGTTTTTACTGTTTTTATATCCATCAAATCACAATTATAATACACTAGATATTGTAAACGAAAGTGTTTTGGAACTAAATGATTTTGTAAGTGATGGTGACGTAAAATTAGAAGACAACATCACAATTCTAAATTTTGTGGGATCAGACCCTATGTCAAAATCAACAACAGCTTTAAACCTAAAAGAACTTATATATGATAAATTTCTTGGGTTTAAACGTTTTCAAGTAGTAACCATTGCACCAGTGGGAAGTGAAGCAGATGTTGCCCAATTAAGACAGGAGTTGTTGGATTATGATTCTTTAAAATATTGGAAATTTATTACAGGCGCGCCAAGTCAAATAAAACAGGTGTACAATAGTTTAAAGTCAAAATCAAATTTAGATAGTAATCTTGCAACAGACGAAGTGTTTATTATTGATACAGAAATAAAGCAAAGAGGAAGACTAGATGATAGAACAGATAATGAGCTTGCAAAAAAATCTGAAGTATATGGATTGAGTTCATACAATTGTATTGAAGTATCTGAAATAAAAAACAAAATGAGTGAGGATTTAAGAATTCTCTTTACAGAATACAGACAAAAACGAAAAGGAAATTTTGATTCTTCATCACGAAGATCACAAGACTTAAAAGCAAATGAGCAAGACTAATTATTCTTATGTAGGCATTGCCTTAGTTATATTGGTGTTTGGAATCATCTTTATTCCAAGAATTGTGGATAGAATCACTAATAAAGACGTAACTAGAGAAGAAAGCAGATCTAAAAACGTTAGCACTCAATTAAGCGATGAAACTAAGTTAGCATTTTTAAATATAAACGGAACACCAAAAAAAGTGCCTGATTTTAGTTTTACAGATCAAAACGGAAATACCATTACCAACAAAGATTATGATGGCAAAGTGTATTTGGTTGAATTCTTCTTTACCACTTGCCCAACCATTTGCCCAAGAATGAACAGTAACCTAGTTCAGATACAAAAAAATTTTGAAGGCATCGATAATTTTGGCGTTGCTTCATTTACTATCAATCCAAAAAATGACACACCAGAAGTTCTAAAAGCTTATGCTGAAAAATATGGGATTACAAATCCGAATTGGCATTTAATGACAGGTGAACAAGAAGCTATTTATAAGTTGGCAAACGAAGGCTTTAATTTGTACACTGCAGAAGACAAAACTGTTGAAGGAGGCTTTGAGCATTCAGGTAATTTCGCACTGATTGATAAAAACGGATTTATAAGATCAAGATTTGACAATTATGGTAATCCAATGATTTTTTACAACGGCATTATTTCAGAAGAAGAACAATACGATGATGAAGGCATGAAAGAGGAAATTAGCTTGCTTAAAGAAGATATTGCAAAACTTCTAAAAGAGTAACATGAGCGTATCAGACGAAAAAAAATACAACAAACTTATAGTCATATTATCAGTGGCAATTCCGTTGGTGGTTGCAGCATTGTTTGGTATAAAAATCCCGAACGTTGAGCCATTAACATTTTTGCCTCCAATTTATGCATCAATCAATGGATTAACAGCAATCATATTAATAATAGCCTTTATTGCCATAAAAAAGAAAAACATTGTGCTTCATGAAAACTTAATGACCACAGCAATAATGTGTTCTGTTGTGTTTTTGTTAATGTATATCGCTTATCACATGACAAGTGATTCCACAAAATTTGGTGGTGAAGGTGTTTTAAAATATATATATTATTCCATATTAATAACTCATATAATTTTATCTATAGTTGTTATCCCTTTTGTACTAATAACTTATGTTAGAGCTATCACTCAAAATTTCGAAAAACATAAAAAAATTGCACGTATCACATTTCCACTTTGGCTATACGTTGCAGTATCTGGTGTTTTAGTTTATATAATGATTTCTCCATACTATTGAACCTTTCTAAAAAACATATCGTCCTATTATTAGTAATGCTACTTTTATTTAGTGCTACCGAAGCACAATGTGCTATGTGTCGCGCAGTACTAGAAAGCGAAGAAGGCCAAAGCACAGCGAAAGGGATTAATAATGGCATTGTTTATTTAATGGTCATTCCGTATATCTTAATAGGAGGTTTGGCTTACTTTATTTATCGTAAACTAAACCAGAAATAGCATTTTAACAATAAATTAAGTTTTATGATGTAACAAATAAAGACTTTTGCAGTCTAATTGTTGTCATACAATTTGGCAAAACACACTAACTATGTTAAAAATCAACCAATTACATAAATCCTATCCAATAGGAGACTCAAGCTTGCACGTTCTTAAAGGTATAGACCTTGAAGTTAATAGTGGAGAGATGGTAGCTATTATGGGTTCTTCAGGTTCTGGAAAATCTACATTACTAAATATTATTGGAATGCTAGACGAAGCAGATTCTGGTGATTATATTTTAGATGGTGTACCAATTAAAAACTTAACAGAAAAGAAAGCAGCAGTTTACAGAAATAAATTTTTAGGATTTATTTTTCAATCTTTCAATCTAATTAACTATAAAAATGCCCTTGAAAATGTGGCTTTACCTTTATATTATCAAGGTTTAAATCGTAAAGAACGTCAAGAAAAAGCAAAATTTCATTTACAAAAAGTGGGATTGTTAGAATGGGCTCACCATTTACCAAGTGAGTTATCAGGTGGTCAAAAACAACGTATAGCTATTGCTAGAGCCTTAGCAGCAGACCCAAAATTATTACTAGCTGATGAGCCAACAGGTGCCTTAGATACTAAAACATCTTATGAGATAATGGAATTTCTTCAACAATTGAATGATGAAGGAAAAACCATATTAATTGTTACACACGAAGAAGACATTGCAGAAATGTGTAAGCGTGTGGTAAGATTACGTGATGGAATTATTGAAGAAGATAAAAAAGTTAATCAAGTAAGAGCTTCGCAGTATGTTTGATATAGATCTTTGGCGCGAAATATTTCAAAGTATAAATAAAAACAGACTGAGAACTATTATGTCTGGTTTTACGGTTGTATTTGCTATTATGCTTTTTACCATTCTTTTTGGTATTGCAAACGGACTGCAAAATACTTTCACAGAAGCATTTGGCGACGATGCTACAAATGCGATATACATCAATTCTGGAACTACCACAAAAGCTTCAAATGGACTTCAAGCTGGACGTCGTATACAATTTGACAATGAAACTTTTAATTATATTAAAGATGAAAGTGGCAATAAGCTAGAGTTTATTACTGCCAGAATTTATAAAAATGTTACCGCAACATTCAGAAATGAAACTAGTAGTTATTCTGTTAGAGCTGTACATCCAGATCATCAATTTTTAGAAAAAACACTAATGAATGAAGGTCGCTATATTAATCAACGTGACATTGAGGAAAAAACTAAAGTGGTCGTTATTGGGAAGAAGGTAGAAGAAGATTTGTTTTTAACAACTACAGCACTTGGCAAGTATCTTAATTTAAGCGGTATTCAATATAAAATTATTGGTATATTTTCTGATGAAGGGAATGATGATGAAGAACGTATAATATACATGCCAGTTTCAACTGCTCAACAAGTTTATGGTAATAATGATTATATAGATCAAATTAATATGACTTATAATCCTGAGATGAATTATGACCAAGCCATAGCGTTTAGTAATTCATTAACTAAACAATTAAAAAAACTATTTTCTGTTGCAGTATCAGATCAAAGAGCCATTCGAGTAAGAAATAGAGCAGCTGAGTCACAAAGCGTAAATGCTTTAACTACAGGTTTAGGCATTATTATATTGGTAATTGGTTTTGGAACCTTAATAGCAGGTGTTGTTGGTATTAGTAACATTATGATATTTATTGTAAAAGAACGTACCAAAGAAATAGGGATTCGTAAAGCACTTGGAGCATCACCAAAATCAATAGTTTCTATTATTTTGTTAGAATCTATATTCATAACAATCATTGCTGGAATTATCGGACTACTAGTAGGAATGGTGGTTTTAAGAGTTTCAGGACCTATGCTAGAAGAATATTTTATTAAGGACGCAGCTGTAAGCAGCGCACATATTATTGGAGCAACCATAACACTTATAGTTGCTGGTGGCATTGCAGGATATTTACCAGCAAAAAAAGCTTCTCAAATTAAACCAATTGTAGCACTTAGAAACGATTAATCATGATAAAATTTTTATTTGAAAGAGATACGTGGCAAGAGGTTTATGATAGTTTAACTAAAAACAAATTGCGTTCCATTTTAACCATGGTAGGTGTTTGGTGGGGAATTTTATTACTTATAGGTCTTTTAGGTGCCGCTCGTGGAATAGAAAATTCATTTAACAGACTCTTTGGTGATTTTGCTACCAATAGTGTTTTTGTTATAGGAGGCACGACAAGTATGCCTTTTAAAGGTTTTCAAGAAGGAAAACGTGTTAGGTTAACTTTATCAGACACTAAAAAAATAGAAGAAAATGTTGAAGGAATTGAGTTTGTAGTTCCAAGAAACATGAACCAAAGCCTTGTTGTTAGAAATTTCTTATCAGGAACTTTTAGTATTGCTGGCGACTTTCCTTTATTAGATAAGGTACAGAAAAAAAAATTACTAAACGGACGATTCATCAATCAAACAGACATTGACGAAAATAGAAAAGTCACAGTTATATCTGAAGACATTTACAAGCAACTTTTTGAAAAAGATGAAGAAGCCATTGGTGAATTGGTGAAAATTAACAACATTAATTTTAAGGTCATTGGTGTTTTTGATGTAGGAAATGTAAATATGGGACCAAGTGATGATATGCACATTCCATTTTCTACGTTTCAACAAATATATAACCAAGGAGAGAATATCGGATGGATGATGATAACAGGTAAACCAGAATCAGACATTGTTCAAATTGAAAAAGATGCACAATTGCTAATAAAAAACCTTCATAGTATTCATCCTGATGATAATCGAGCACTTAGAGGTTTTAATTTAGGAAAAGAGTTTGCAAAAATCACAGGATTTTTAACAGGCATGCAGTTTTTAACTTGGTTTGTAGGTATAGCAACACTCATTGCAGGTGTATTTGCAATTGGCAATATTCTATTAATTGCTGTTAAAGAACGCACCAAAGAAATTGGTGTTAGACGTGCTTTAGGCGCTACACCTTTTGAAATTAAAAGACAAATTGTTGTTGAAGCCGTATTTATAACTTTAGTAGCAGGTCTTATGGGAATTATAAGTGGTGGATGGATATTAATTTTATTAGACACTGCTTTCGGTCAAGGTGATGATGCGACATTAGTCAATGCATCTGTGTCTATAGGTGTTGTATTTTTTGCCTTATTAATATTAGTAACATTAGGAACACTTATAGGATTAATACCAGCATTTAAAGCAACAAGTATCAAGCCAATTGAAGCATTAAGAGAAGAATAAAAAACCAACAATTATATAAAGTAAAAAATGAAAAAACCAGTAAAAATTATTTTAGGAATAATACTATTAATACTCCTAGTTTGGGTGTTAGCTTACTTTAAGAAGGCAAATTCAGCAACTGTTGAAGATTTTAAAGTTGAAGAGCCTTTTTACACATCTATAATGACAAAAACTGTCGCCACAGGAAAATTAAATCCAGAAGAAGAAATTGAGCTAAAACCTCAAGTCTCTGGAATAGTTGATCAAATCATGGTTGAAGAAGGAGACATTGTTAGAAAAGGAGATTTGATTGCTAAAATTAGAGTTGTACCAAACGAACAAAGCTTAGTAAGCGCTAATAGTAGAATAAATACAGCAAGATTAAACTTTGATAATGCCAATACATTATATCAAAGAAATAAAGTGCTTTTTGAAAAAGGTGTAATCTCTAAACAAGATTTTGAAAACAGTGAGTTGTCAATGAATCAAGCAAAAGAGTCCTTAGCACAAGCACAAAATGACTATCAAATTATTAAAAAAGGATCTTTATCAAGTGGTTCTGGAGCAAACACTAACATTGTAGCTCAAATTGCTGGTACAATATTATCAATTCCAGTGAGAGAAGGTGATCAAGTTATTGAAAGTAATAACTTTAATGCAGGGACAAGTATTGCAACCGTTGCAGATATGAGCAAAATGATTTTTGAAGGACAAGTTGATGAAGCTGAGGTTGGCAAACTTAAAGAAGGAATAGATATTAAAGTTATTTTAGGAGCTATTAACGAGAAGGAATTCCCAGCAAAATTAACATTTGTTGCACCAAAAGGAGTAGAAGTAAATGGAGCAGTGCAGTTTACTATTAAAGCTGATGTTACTGTAGAACCATCAACAAATATTAGAGCTGGTTACAGTGCCAACGCAGAAATTGAACTTGAAAGCAAAGAAAACACATTCTGCATCAAAGAAGCTTTATTACAATTTAACAGAATTACTGAAAAACCTTTTGTTGAGATCCAAAAAGAGGATGGTACCTTTGAAAAAGTTGATGTAGAACTTGGATTGTCAGATGGCATTAATGTTGAAATTTTAGAAGGTGTTAAAGAAGGAGACAAAATTAAAGTATGGAATAAAGCTTCCAATGAAAATAATGACGGTAACAACAATTAATAAAAGCAAAAATGAAGTTTAAACTAACAGCGATTGCATTATTAATTAGCGTCGCAGGATTTTCACAAAATAAAATTTGGACATTACAAGAATGTGTAAACTACGCTTATGAAAATAATATTACCATTAAGCAAACTGAATTAGATGCTTTAACAGCAGAAGAGAATGTTACTTCTGCTAGAGCTAATTTTTTACCAAGTGTTTCTGGTTCAGCTTCCCAAAATTTTAATTTCGGATCATTTATTGGAAACGATGGAAGTAGAATTTCAAGAGATACTAGATCCAATAGTTTTGGACTAAATACTGGAATTACAATATTTGATGGATTTAGAAACAATATTTTATATAAACAAGCAAAATTAGGTGTTGAAACAAGTCAACTACAACTTGCTATTTTAAAAGATAATATTGCTCTAAATATTGTAAATGCCTATTTAAATATTTTGCTTAATAAAGAATCACTTTTATTAGCTAAAGAGCAAATTGGTATTAGTCAAAAAAGCCTTGATCAAATCCAAGAACTTGTAGATGCAGGCGTAAGACCCAAAGCAGATTTATTAGATGCTCAGTCTCAATTGGCAGCAGACCAAGAACGACTAGTTAATGCAGAAAACAGTGTTGATTTG
>JAUIGO010000111.1 GCA_030429955.1 Bacteroidia bacterium | reverse complement strand
ATTGGTGAAGACAAAGTCAATCAAGCGTTAAGAAGCTTTTTGGCTAATAATAAATATCCAAAAAAACCAACGTCTTTAGACTTGCTTGAGGAGTTTTACAAAGTGTTACCAAATGATGCGTTGAGGTCTAAAGTTGATCAATTGTTTATGGATGTTAATAAAGAATAATGGCTGGAAATCAAAAAATAAAAGCTATAGAAGTATCTTTTTAAGAATTGTTATTTAAGTAAATATTTGATTGCAATTTACTCTAGTTATTAATTATACGTCTTTCTAAATTCTGAAGGAGACATGTCTGTTTTATTTTTAAAAAGTTTGGTAAATGAAGCTGGATGTTCAAAGCCTAATTTATAGGCGATTTCGCTAATAGAGAGTAGTGGTATTGCCAATTGCTCTTTAGCTTTTTCTATAATTGTATTATGAATATGTTGTTGTGTGCTTTGTCCTGTTAAGGATTTGAGCATGCTGCTTAAATAGTTAGGCGATAAGTTTAAGCGGTCTGCAACATCTTGTACAGTAGGTATGCCGTTATCAATTATTTGGTCATCATTGAAATATTCTGCAAGTACCTTTTCTAGTTGACTTAATATTTGATGATTAGAAATGTTTCGGGTAATAAATTGTCTTTCATAAAAACGTTCAGCATAATTGAGGAGTAGTTCTATTTGCGCAATTATGATTTTCTGACTGAATTTATCTATGTTAGACTGGTATTCGCCTTGAATTTGCATTAAAATATTTAACATCATTTGTTCTTCCTTTTCTGAAAGGAATAATGCTTCGTTTACGGTGTATCCAAAAAACTCATATTGCTTTATGGTTTTTGCTAAGGACGAGTTCCATAAAAAATCAGGATGTACCAATAGGAGCCAACCCGAAGGTGTGTTGGTTTTAATGTTAGGATTTTCTCCTAAGCTCATAATTTGATTAGGAGCAATGAAAGTCATCACACCTTCATCAAAATCATATTCTTGTTGACCATAAAAGAACTTGTAAGGCACATTGCGTTTTAAGCCAATAGTGTAATAATCTTGTTTCCATTTTAGAGACTCAATATTTGAAGGATACTGCACCTGACTGTAATCCACTAAACTAATTAATGGATGTTCAGGTGCAACTATATTGGCTTGTTTATGGTAATCACTTACCTTTTTAAAGTGTTTTAAGTCTTTCATTAGCTATAAAATTAAGAAAAGATTTTACACTAACATACCACCAGATACTTCAATACGCTGTCCGTTAATCCAACCTGCTTTTTTAGAGCAAAGGAAAGCGACAGTTCCACCAATATCTTCGGCTTCACCTACACGACCAAGTGCTGTAATGCTAGAGATTAAGTCTGCTTTTTCTTTGTCTTTGTTGCTGCCTCCAGCAAAATCGGTTGCGATGGCTCCAGGAGCAATCACATTGGCTGTGATGTTACGTTTACCTAGTTCCTTAGCTAAGTAACGTGTAAAGACCTCAATTCCTCCTTTCATCATAGCATAAGCAGACATTCCTGGTAGGCTAAAACGTGCCAAACCACTTGATATATTAATGATTCTTCCGCCTTTATTGAGATATGGTATAGCTGCTTGTGTTAAAAAGTAGACACTTTTTAGGTGTATGTTCATCATTTCGTCAAATTGAACTTCAGTAGTGTCAGATACTAAGTTAAACGTTCCAGTGCCTGCATTGTTAACCAAAAAATCAAAGTTTTTGCTTCCATTTTCTTGTTGTAAATAGTTGGTTGCTTTATTAATGAAATCTTGTCCGCTTTTAGGGTTGTTGGCATCAAAAGGAAATGCAGCTGCTTTTTGACCCATAGCTTCAATTTCAGAAATAACTTCGTTGGCTTTATTTTGGTTGCTGTGATATGAAAAAATGATGTTGACACCATCTTGTGCCAAATTAAGAGCCATATCGCGTCCCAAACCTCGGCTACCTCCTGTGATAATTGCTGTTTTTTGTTTCATGTTACTGTAGTTTTTTAATGATGATACAAAGTTGGGTAAATACTAAAAGAGATAGTTTTCCAAATCTACGTTTGTTTTGTTTAAATCTATGATGTTATATATAATTCTGTATGGTTTATTAAAAGGTTAACCTGTTTGTTAGTTATAATTTTTTCTAAACTCTAAAGGTGTTAATCCGGTTTTGGATTTAAATACTTTTGAAAAATAGGCATAGTCTGAAAACTCGAGCTGATAAGCAATTGTAGCTAAGTTATCATGAGAATGCACAATTAATCGTTTGGCTTCTAGGATGACTCGCTCA